>JBAYRB010000219.1:0-5299 GCA_041676905.1 Spirosomataceae bacterium | reverse complement strand
GAGGAAGGTTTCGGACAAGCGGGCATTCCCTTCTAGGATTCAGATTATTTATATAGCGGCAATGTCAATTGAAAAAGTAAAACAAATTTTGGAACAGGAGCTTGAGAAGCGAAATCTTCGTAAGACGACCGAACGCTTCACCATCCTGGAGGAAATATATGGACGCAATGACCATTTCGATGTAGAAGATCTGTACGATTCACTATTAAATAAAAATTTTCATGTGAGCAGAGCTACCGTCTACAATACATTGGACATGTTGGTGGACTGTGGGTTGGTCAAGAAACACCGTTTTAACAGTGACGGAGCGGTATTTGAAAAAGCATTGGGTTTCCGTCAGCACGGGCATTTAGTATGTAATGAATGTAATCACATAAAAGAGTTTTGCGACCCCCGTTTACAGGCTATTCAGGACAACGTAGGCGAAGCCTTGGGTTTTAACATCACCGACCAGGCATTGGTTTTTTACGGAGCCTGTAGTGATGACAATTGTGAAAACCGATTGGAATTAATGCAAAGGGTCGAAAACGATTCTAAAAAAGAAATTAAGGGTTAGGACTTTTTATTGGTTAACAATGAGTAATGAGTAGACTTCTTCCGGAATCCGGAAGAGGTTCTTTTTTTAATTAAGTGGTATAGTTGATGCCAAATTATCGATAAGTCCTAATACATGGATTTTAGGAAAAATAAAAAAAGAGTCAATAAGGTAATGGTTAAAATAAAACGCAATAGGGCTAATAATCCAGCCATTCGCTTGGTGTAGTTTGTCGGGTTTTTCATGAGTGTTGATCGTCAATTTCTTACAGATTCATAGTGTTCACACCGATAAGATGGAGAAGAATTAAACCCCATCACCGTTTTAGAAGGCTTCAACAAAGTTGTAAACCTGCTGAATTCTAACGAATTAATACCCCTAGTTAAGGTTTTTTAAAATTAAAAACTATACCCTAATGATGTGATATACGTGCAGTGGTATTTAGTTATCGGTACTGTAGTTGGAAGTCACATACCCATTATATTAACTTCTCTCGAAACGCTTTACTAACCGCTTCAGTTTGTGAGTTGACATGAAGTTTTTCATAGATATGCTTGATGTGAACCCGTACGGTATCGATGGAGATGCCAAATTCAGATGCAATCAATTTATAACTATTCCCCAACGACATTGATGCTAATATTTCTTGTTCCCGAGGCGTAAGTCGATAATCAGGTAAGGCATTTTCATGGGAATGAAAGGATTTTAAAACCAGTGCAGACACAGATGGGCTCATCGGACCACCTCCATGCAACACTTCTAAAGCAGAAGAAATGAGTCTTTCCGCTGCATGCTTTTTTAGGATATAACCACTTGCCCCCGCTGACAACGCATTGAAGATGTTATCGCCGTCCTCAAATACGGTCAGCATGATGACAGGCACATTGGAACCGCTATATCGGAGACGGCGTACGGAGTCAATACCATTCGATTCTCCCATATGGATATCCATCAAGACCAAATCGGGTTTCAAGGCACGAACATTATCAAGAATCTTGTCGGACGTTGCATATGAACCCACGACTTCAAAATCGTCGTGCATACCGAGCAGTCCTTCGATGCTTTCGCGCAACTGACGGTTATCTTCGTAAATGATAACTCTCTTCATTCTGAGGTATCTTCTAAATATTATTCAAAAGTAAACCAGGCAGCTTGATTAAAGAATACCTCAATCATGTGAGGGGCATGATCATTAAAATTTTGGTCCCCAATCCCTGACTACTCTCCACTTGAATGCTGGCTTTGATATGGTTGGCACGGTAGTGCATGTTTTTTATTCCGTTTCCGCCGAGAGCCTGTCCGACGGGCATACCTACTCCATTGTCTTGAACGGTAATTGATAGATTGTTTCCTTGTTTATGAAAAATTACCTCTAGCTGGGTCGCCTGGCTGTATTTGGCCGTATTTGTCACTGCTTCCTTTAAAATTAGATATAGATCTTTCCTAACGTTGAGGTTGAGTCGAAAGTCCTGGAGATCAGGATCCATATGGAAAGTATAACGCATCGCTAGTGGTTCTAAGATTTCAGCTGCAAATACTTTCAAACGCATAAACATCCTAGATAGGGAGTCGTTCTCCGGATTTATTGCCCAAACCATATCACTCATCGCGTCCATCATTTGCCGGCTATTTTCTCGAATACTTCCGAGGTAATCCTGCACTTTCTTCGGATTTTCATGCTCACTGGCTATCTTACTCATGATATTTATACTGGTCAGTGTACTGCCAATTTCGTCATGAAGATCGCGAGCTATCGTGGACCGTATTTTTTCTTCAGCTAGGTAGCGCGTTAGTTTCTGATTACATAGTCCGGCGATTTTTTGTAAAACTCGTAGATGTTGTCGAGTAAAGAAGTTTTTCTTGGAATTTTCTGAATCGATAACTCCAAACACTTCTCCATCCACCAGAATAGGTACAGCCAATTCGGAATATCGAAATTGATCGTCGATAATGTAGCGCTTGTCCTTGGTCGTATCGGCAACCCGAAGCGGCTTACCGAGAAGTGCTGCATAACCGGTTATACCTTCACCCAGCGGAATGGTTATTGGGTTTAATATCTCGAATTTCCCCGGGCTTTTCGGCCCGTATGCTGCTTTTTGGACTAAAATTCCGTTTGCCTTATCGTATTGATAGATCACGCAGTCTTCAAATCCCAGTTGTCCGATACAATTCTCGGCTATATCCCAGAACACATCTTCCACGGTATTTCTTCCGTACAAAGAAGTGGCGAAGTAATTAATGATTTTCTCCTCCCGTAATTGCCTATTTAAACGACGCCACCAAAGAAAAACACCTACGCCTACCAGACAAGAAAACACAATCCAGAGCTGCCACCACAACCACCAAGGTTTTCGTATCTCAAATGCATAGCTCAGTTCGTCACTGAGTAGATTTCCCAGGGAATCCGTCGCCCTTACCAAAAACCGATAACGGCCTGGTGAAAGACTTACATAGTGAACCTCCGAACTGGAATTCCTTTCCCAAGTGGGATTTAGTCCCTCTAATTTGTATTCATAATTAACCCGTGCAGGTGTGTCATAGCGAAGCAATTGAAACTTAAATGAGATTTGACGATCGCGGTATTTGAGAATCGGGTGCTCAATAGTTGAGATCGAGTCGTTAATTTTGATTTCTTGAAAAACAATAGGGTACTTCAAAAAATCGCCCGCCTGCTGAGAATGATTAATCTTTAAAAATCCTTTTTTGACAGGCAGAAGGAAGTCGGACTGCGATCGAAAATGCAATAAAGCCCGAACAGGCACCATTGTTTCTTGTTCTGTTGAAAGCCATTGGCGGACAATTTTCCCCTTGCCATCAAAGTAAGCTAAACCTCGGGCTGTACTCACCCATAAGCCGCGGCCTCTACCCGATAAAATACCATGGATGGTATTTTCAGGAAGACCATCACGGGTGGTAAACGTCGTAAAACGCTCCTCCCCCCCTATTTCACCTTCGTAACGACTGAGCCCGCCCCATTCCGAGCCAATCCAGACGGCACGGTCCTCTCCCTGTGCTAGACATGTAAAACTCGCAGCCAATAGGCCATTGGCCGGATAGTTGTCTTTACTATAATACCGAAATTCTCCGCTTTCGAGATTGAGACGAACCAGACCGACATTCACCGTAGCTATCCAAATAAACTCGCCATTCTTATCGATCAATAGATCGCGTACATAGAGGGGAACGGGTTGTGTAGGGTCCACAATTTCTACCCATCGATCTTCCTGTCGGATCCACTGATAGACACCTTGGTTAACTGTCCCAAACCAGAGGTTCCCTGAGGCGTCTTCTCGTACCACTGAAAAAACTTTCTCGCCGGGAAACGGTACATTGAGCTCTCTAAAGAATGTTTCACCTCCACTTTTGTAAAAGACATGCTTCCGCGTTAAAACCCAGAAAATCCCTTTAGAGTCTTCGAATAAAAACGAGGGCTCTTTTAACTCAATTCCGTTGATTCTGTTAAAGTAGTGAGGGGGTGCCTGTTGGTTATAGTTCACCAATTCTCCATTTATGTTTGCTACCCAAATCGACCCATCGTCCAGTTCAATAGCGTTTTGAATAGTCACAGGCAGATCAGAGGTACCTGCAAGCACCGAAGTAAAGGGAAATAAATTGAGGAAATCGGAATAAATATAACATCCCTCCGCGCTAGCTAGCCATTGACAGTTCTGTGATTCTTCTGTGAACGAGAATTTTAGTTCGGGCGTTTCGAATCGATCGTTAATAACCAGTTCCACTTGATCATTTCGATGTCGCATTTTATCGTACCGCCAGAGTTTTTTGTCAATCGAAAGCCAAAAATTAAACTGTGGTTTAACCTCTTCGATGAATGCCGCTAGCTTGTCGTCCTCTATCGAATTATAGCCTGAAGACTGCTGCCAAATGCCCCATCCGCTAAATTCCTGTCGGAAAATCGCCATTGACTCGAGCGCATCATTGTTCCCGCCAATCAAAAACATGACATCTTCCCGCTGTCCTCCACCCAAGAATTCAAAAGCCAAACTCAATGTATCGAAACCGAATAGCCCCATGTTCGTACCCAACAATAAACCATTGGGATACCCTTCTTGAATGGATTGAATGGCCCGATATTCCTGGGCATAAGCAGGAAAGATTCTAGCGACAAAATCCTTCCAGGGAAAATAGCGAAAGACCTTATTTCGGATATCATAGTAACACAAATCCCGGTTATCGATCGCTAACCAAACCTTGGAGCTCTGAACGAATAAATCCCACAACAAACTATTGGAAAGACTGGTGGGATCGTGTGGAGACTGATTCGGTTTAGGTAAGAAAATCGATACGGAATCCTTATCTAAAAACAATTGGTTTAATCCATTTTTGGTAGAGACCCAGAGATCTCCGCGTTCATCCTGGCCAATTCCCGTAATAAATTCATTCGATAATCTTTTGACGAGTTCTCGAGGATGGTATTGGACAAAATTTTGTCCGTCATATCGATTCAAACCATTCGCAGTCCCGATCCACATATAGCCACTTCTGTCTTTAAAAAGATCGGTGACACGGTTGTCGGAAAGACCGTTCGATTCGTTAAGAAGACGACAACTTAAGGGAGTTTTTTGATCCGCAAAAGAATAGGTAAAAAGATTCACCACTATAACCACAGTTGCGATCCATTTCATCCCTTGCATAGTGGTTGATCTGGTAAGTTGGGTAAGGAAATGATACGGCACCTATAAGATTCTTACCCATGAAGTTATAAAAAAGGATCGCATTTCTTTTTCTATGCAATAAAATAATTCG
>JBAYRB010000218.1:0-5334 GCA_041676905.1 Spirosomataceae bacterium | reverse complement strand
TCTTTTTTTCCGTCTGAATACTATTTTAGCCAAACTGGTGAAAGGACAAGGTTACGATATTAAGCTCACTGAAACACACCATATTCATAAAAAAGATGCCCCAAGTGGCACCGCTATTACGCTAGCAGAAGGCATTCAAAAAGGAAATGAAGAGGTGCTAGGTTGGACATTGTTACCCGAAAAGAAGGCCAATCATGTCCCAATTGAATCGATCCGGGAAGGGGAAATCCCAGGTACACACACCATAACCTACTCCTCCCCTATTGACTCCATCGAAATTACCCATACAGCCCATGGACGACAAGGTTTTGCCCAAGGAGCTGTGATCGCGGGGGAGTGGATTCAGGGAAAGAAAGGAACATTTGGCATGGACGATTTGCTAAACTTCGAGATATAAATACAGGATCTCCCTCGAATATCGAAATGAGATGAGGGTACTCTTTCAAATAACTTGTTTAGAACCGCGTCATGATTTAAGTTTGGGACGCAATTTCAATTTTTTGAGCCAAAAATAAATTTACTATATGTCGTCTTCCTCTAAAAAGACAAAACCTAAGTCGGCACTCCGTGAGTGGGTCGACTCTATCGTTTTTGCTGTTGTCGCTGCTACCCTGATACGCTGGCTGTTCTTTGAAGCTTTTGTTATTCCAACTCCGTCCATGGAAAACAGCCTTTTGGTTGGCGACTACCTTTTTGTGAGTAAGATGCATTATGGTACGCGTACCCCGGTCACTCCTTTACAGGTACCGTTGACCCATCAACATATATGGATGACACGTATCCCTTCATATCTGGATTGGATTCAGCTTCCCCAATACCGTCTTCCGGGTTTTTCAGACGTTAAAAGAGGTGACGCAGTCGTATTTAACCTACCTGTTGAACATCCCGGACAGGTCGCTAAATACAGCGCTTCCTTACCCGATCTGCATGCACACCCTATTGATCTAAGGGTGAACTATATAAAGCGTTGTGTGGCTATTGCTGGAGACAAATTAGAAATCATCGATGGTCAGGTTTATATCAATGACCAGCCCCAAGAAAACCCACCACGTTTGGAAAACGAATACTTCGTGGCCACCACCACTGCGGTCAACGAAGAAAAAGTCTTCAAGGAAAATGGAGTCACTGAACAACCCCGACGCTACGTAGAAACCTACAACGATACGATTCCCGAAAACGACCAGAGTGGCTATATCATATTTACTACCGAAGCCATTGCTGAAAAACTAAAATCTTACGATTTTGTAACCTCCGTTCAACAAATCATCGCCCCCAAAGGTGCTGCCGATTACAGCATTTACCCTTCGAGCCAAACCGGTTGGAATAAGGATAACTACGGACCGGTTGTGTTGCCTGCAAAAGGCGCAACGATACCGCTCACCCCCGAGAACATCAGACTATACGGAGAAGTTATAAAATACTATGACTGGAACGATAACGTTGAAATTGTGGGTGATAGCATCGTGACCATTGATGGCCAGACGGTCCGTGAATACACCTTTAAACAGGACTATTATTTCATGATGGGTGACAACCGTCACAATTCCGCTGACTCACGATATTGGGGCTTTGTTCCCAAAGATCATATTGTGGGAAAAGCAGTGTTTGTCTGGATGAGTATCGATCCCAATCCGACCAGTATCCTTCATAAAATACGTTGGGACCGCGTATTCCGTACAGTTAAATAAATCCTTGCTAAAAATCCAGTAATTGACGGGCTTGCGTATCAATCAGTTCCCGGTATAGGCTGTTGGTAAACTGTCCGTCTTGGAAATGAGTTTTAATTTGACCCAGTTTCACACGCAAGGCTAGGGTGTGCATTCCCAAATAACTAAAAACGTCACTGAGATGACTCAATGCAATGCCCCCACCCTGCATATTGGCGGAAATACCTACTAAAGCAGCTTTTTTGTTTGATAATGCATTAGGATAGGGCAGTCCATCAATGAATGTTTTCAGGATACCCGGATAGGATCCGTTATATTCTGGTAAAATGAAGACGAATTTTTGATGTGCTGAGACTAGACTGACAAAACCGTTAAAATGCTCATATTTACCGGTATTATGGTAGAGCGCTTTGCCGATAAAGTCTTTATTCAGATCGGCAAGATCTAAAATAGAAGTGTCACATCCTAAGTCTTCCAGAACTTTCTGATAGTACAACGCCACCTTGCGAGTCATCGCATTGGGTCGGTCGGTACCACTTACAATTAAAATTGACTCTTTCACAATTAAATAAACTCTCTATACGTAACCTCGAAAGTCCGCTATAAGTTCGTCTGCTCAATTGTTTTACAGGCTAGACATAGTAAGTCTCCCCTTCTTGCGCATATTCCGTATTGGGAAAAATTTCGCGGGCTTCTTTTAGTAAAGGCTCAATCTCTGTATATCTAGAGGAAAAATGTCCGATTAGTAATTTCTTGGCGTTTGACGCTTTCGCAATCAAGGCAGCCTGTCGGGAAGTAGCGTGACCACGTAATTGAGCTTTATCAGCAAACTCCTCACCGAAAGTAGCCTCGTGATAGAGTAAATCTACATGGGGAATTAGGGTAGCTAGTGAGGGTAAATAAACCGTGTCGGAGCAATAGGCATAGGTTAGAGGGGGAGAAGCTTCGAGGGTGTAATCTTCTACCACATACAATAATTGCCCATGTTGATCAAAAACATCCACTCCCGCCTTTAGCTTCCTAATCGCATCATATGGCATCCCCTCAAAAAGCTTTTCTTTTTTCATCTTTCTTTCCCCGGGAAAAGTACGGAATAAGAATCCAGTACAGGGGATGCCATGATCTAGTGGAAATGCTTCAATCGAAATTCGCTCATCCGAATAGAGTTGCACTCGATCGATGACCCCATCGGTGCTGATAAAATGAATGGGGAACAAGGGAGGCATGCCGGTCGTTCTTCCGAATTCAACCAATAAATTGCGAAGGCCTTCCGGGGCAAGAATGTAGATTTCTTCCTTTCGCCCCGACAGAGCCATGCTATCTAATAGACCAAAAAGACCGTAGTAATGGTCCCCATGTAAATGTGAAATACAAATAACCTTGATTTTTGAAAAACCCAATTTCAGGTCTCGCAAACGGAATTGAGTCCCTTCTCCACAATCCATCAAATAAGTGGAGCTTCCTGTAGAAATTAGTTGGGCCGATGGGTGTCTTCCTGTAACAGGTAGAGCGGATCCCGAACCAAGTATCGTAACGCTGAGGGTCAAAGTTTTTAAAATACGGTATGCTATTCCTCCTTTCCTTCAATCAATCTTCTGCATTGTCATAGTCCTCCAGATCATAACCATCCTCTCCTGCCCCAAATTCGTTCTCTAAGTCATGCATAAAAACCGCGTCTATGGCTTCTTCCACAGTATAAAATATTTCCAAATCTTGAATTTTAGCGTTTTCCAACTTATCAATCATATCGTCATTGCCGGTTACAACAATAAAAATCCCCAGACCGTTGGCACACAATCGGTTGATTTTCCTCAAAATCATCGCGCCTGTTGTATCCAGATCCGTGCATTCGTTTAAATTCAGAATTAGGTTATGACTTCCTTTCAGAGCGGTCCGTGCAACTTCTTCCAAAGCAGCTGGAACCTCATTGCCGAGAAACGGTTCTTTAAGATCGACGAGTGAATATTGATCTTTTTTATCCAAAGTATAATTCATTATCAGGGCATTTAAGAGACGATTATAAATTGCTAATAATATTTCGGTAGATTCTGTCCGTAATTCCTTCCTGGTCAGCCTTCTCGAACGGTTTTCCCGCCACTTTCTCAAATAATTCAATATATCGCTCTGAAATCAGGGACACACGTTCATCGTCCATTTCAGGAACCACCTGTCCCTCTTTTCCTTGAAAACCATTTTCGATCAACCACTCGCGAACAAATTCCTTCGACAGCTGTCGTTGGGGCAATCCTGCATCTTGATTTGCCTGATAACGATCCGCATAAAAATACCGAGAAGAATCCGGGGTATGTATTTCGTCTATCAGATAAAGCTTGCCTTCTGAAATACCAAATTCATATTTGGTATCCACTAAGATTAATCCTTGCTGGGCAGCCATTTCTGTACCTCGCTGAAACAAAGCCAGTGCATACTGTTCCATTTGACGATAAACTTCTTCGTCTACCAGTCCTTGTGCAATAATTTCATCACGGGAAATATCTTGATCATGACCCTCTTTCGCCTTGGTAGTCGGGGTGATTATCGGCGCCGGTAAACGATCACTTTCTTTAAGCCCTTCCGGTAAGGGCACCCCACAAATGGCGCGTCGTCCTGCACGATATTCCCTCCAAGCATGCCCCGACAAATAGCCTCGTACAACCATTTCGACCGGTAAAGCTTCGCACCTGCGCCCTATACTTACGTTGGGATCCGGGACGGCTACTAGCCAGTTAGGCACTATATCGCGGGTTGCTTCTAAAAAGTGAGCTGCCAACTGATTCAAAACCTGCCCTTTGTAAGGGATAGCCCTGGGTAAAACCACATCAAAAGCGGATATGCGGTCGGTAGCCACCATCACCAGCTTGTCATCGAATGAATATACATCCCTTACTTTACCCCTATAAAACCCGGTCTGGTTGGGAAATTGGAAACTGGTTTCTTTAAGTGCTACCATGGAAGAGGTCTGTTGTTTAAAATTCTATTAATCCCCGGCTTTTAGCCCTTTTATTACCATTCAACTTTACTACGATCCGTCTTTGGAGCGCCTAGTAGTCTCAACTGATAAATATACTGTCTTTCGTTTACTTTCATTGCATCGAGTACCGACTTTGCCTGCTCCTCGCTCATGTTAATCCGATCAAGGTTTTGCAAAAGTTGTTCCCGCTCGTCGGACAGCTCCACGACCGCATTGTTTTGTGCTACCAGATCTCCTTTTAACTGTCCGGGCTCGGGTAGTGTATCGACATGCGGTGATTCTTGGTCCGGTACTTGCACCTCCTCGTCTATTTTACCGGAATATCGAAAACGCAAAATCTCATAGTCGGCTACGGCGTAAAGATTGTTCTGGTCAATCAAAATCGCTTTACGCAATTTGTTAAGCGCAGTGAGTGTATCCTTTTTTTCCAGTGCGATCATACCCATCCGAGCAATTGCCCTGGCGGCTAATTGCGGGTCGGTCACTCTGCTTACCAATTGGAAATGCTTATACGCTTCGTCGGTCTCGCCTGCCAGTAAATAAGCGTTAGCCATATTCAACCGAGTCGCAGGATCTGAAAACAAGGAGGCTTCTGCCAGCATTTTGTAGTACTCAGCGGCTTTCAAATAATCGTTATTTTTAAATGACTCTTCCGCTGCCAAACGTACTTCTGAAAGTTTACTCGCCGGAGGCTGT
>JBAYRB010000217.1:0-5336 GCA_041676905.1 Spirosomataceae bacterium | reverse complement strand
CGGGGTCACCGTAGGCTGTGATAAACGCCCTTGGGAAGGACCTGATGGACGAAATCAAAAATAAGGCTATTGTTATCCTGACCGAACTCCTGAACAGTTCAAGAGCTTCCTGGAAGATGCGATCACCTGGATGGACAACCACCCTGAACAGACTACCAAGGAAAGAATGATCCTATTGTATGCTTGGAATGAACTGGGTGAAGGAGGTTACCTCGTTCCCACCAAAGGCGATCCTGATGCAAAATACCTACAAGTTGTAAAAGAAGTAATGAGTACTCGTTAATCCCCTTTTTAAACTACATATTGAGAGAGAATGAAAATTAAAATCTTAACCCAACGAATAGGCCTTCTCGGGTTGTTAACCGTCCTGTTTTCGGGATTGGTTTCCATTTCGAATGCTCAAAAGTTTACCCTTCCTGTCTTTCCCGATACGCAAACGGAAGTAACCGGTCGGCATGACATGTACTACAGCCGTTTCGACTGGTTGATAAAAAATAAAGATTCATTGAACATCCCTATGGTTCTCCATGTAGGGGACGTCGTGAATTTCGATAATTACGGCCATTGGGAAGTTGCAAGCATCGGTTTTGATAAGCTCGATGCACACCATATCCCCTATGCAATCGCTCTAGGAAATCACGACACAGAAGCAGTGGGCTTTTTGAGTGGTAGTGCCGCTCCAGGAAATGTGAACCAAAACCTGAGAAAAACGTATAAATTCAACTCTTACTTCCCGGTTAGCAGGTTTAAATATCAAAGAGGTCGATACGAAGAAGGTAAAAGTGACAATGCATATTACACTTTCCGGGTAGGCGATACCAACTGGCTGGTGGTCGTGTTAGAGTTTTGTCCACGCATGGGGCCAATCAACTGGGCGGGCGATATTATTAAGGAATATTTCAACTATAACGTCATCATTCTAACCCATTATTACCTAACACCTCGTGGCCAAATTGGAGAGCGTAATGCCGGTTATGGTGACTTTAGCCCAAAAACCATCTTCGATCGCCTGGTCAAGAAATACCCCAATATTCGTTTTGTCTTAAGTGGTCATGTAATGAGCTCTGCCTTGAAAATCGATGAAGGAGAAGCCGGAAACAAGGTATACCAAATTCTACAAAACTATCAAAACGAAGATTTTGGGGGAGGCTATATCCGCTTATTGGATTTTGACCTAGATAAAGGAACGGTATCGGCGTCGATGTATTCCCCTTTTTACAATAAAACGAAAGAAGATAGTTCTAAATTTGTAATCGAAGGCATCGATTTCATTCGTCAGAGTGACGAAAGAGCACGCGTACGCTAAAAATTCACCTACAGCATTTACACCTATGAATTTGTTTTCCCGCTATATCATTTTCTTTTTCAGCCTGTTACTATTGATTCCCGCGGGGATACAGGCGCAGGAACTCCGCGTGATGAGCTACAACATTCGCTATAAAAACACCATCGATAGTATCAACAATTGGGACCATCGAAAGGAAAACCTCACCGGGCTCATACGTTATCACGGAGCCGATGTAGTGGGTGTTCAGGAAGCTCAACCTGATCAAATGGCTGACCTTGAAAAATTGTTACCCGAATATAGTTGGTATGGGGTGCCTCGTGTAGAAGGAAAAAGCGGGGAATACACCGCCATTTTTTACAGGAAAGACCGCTTTGAGCAACTGGATGCAGGTACGTTCTGGTTGTCGGAAACGCCCGATGTGAAAGAAAGTAAAAGCTGGGATGCATTCTATCCCCGGACGGCTTCCTGGGCTAAGTTGAGAGACAAGAAAACAAAAAGAACATTTTTCTTTTTCAATACCCACTTCGACCACCGAGGAAGGGTCGCCCGGGTGAAAAGTGCCGAGACATTGAGGCAACAAATAGCGAAAATAGCTGGCAATCAGCCCGTCGTTGTAACGGGTGACTTTAACACAACTCCCCAATCGGAGCCATTCCAAAAAATGACCGAAGGTGGAGTGCTGAAGGATGCTATTCATGTGAGTGAAACACCGCATTATGGACCAGTCAACACCTCGAGTGGATTCTTTGTTAGAAAAGAACCCATACGGGCGAAGATCGACTATATCTTCGTCAGCAATAAGGTTCGTGTACTTCAACATGCCACGCTGACCGATCAACAAGAAGGTCGTTATTACTCAGACCACCTCCCGTTGATCGCTGTAATCGAAATAAAGAAATGATGCTTTTGAGGTAGGCATATACGCTCCGTTGTTGGCTTACAAATATTAAATGTATAGATAGCCCCCCTCTACCGATAGATTTTGAATGCAAATGCCTTTTCATGGATAGTTTAGTTTTAAAACTACCATTCATGTTGAGGCATTTCATTTTTAGTATCGCATGCTGCGCCATCCCCTTTGTTTCAACGGCGCAATCTACCTTGTATGACGAATCGAAAGTTCCGGACTATTCCCTACCTGAACTTCTGGTTACTGAAAAAGGAAAACAGGTTAAATCAGTAAAAGACTGGGAAAAATCGAGACGTTCGGAAATACTTGCAATTTTTGAACAAGAAGTATACGGGGAAACTCCTCGTAAAAAAATTCCCGTTACTTATCACCTAAAATCCATTGAAAAGAATGCTGTCGGTGGAAAGGCCACCCGAAAAGAGATTCGAATACAGTTCCCCGAGGGTAAATGGATGGACATGCTGTTATACCTTCCCAACCACGTCTCAGGGAAGGTGCCTGCTTTTTTAGGATTAAACTTCTACGGGAACCAAAGTTTGGAGAACGATCCTACGATCCCAATCACTCCGAGCTGGCAGCGCAACAATGCCGGATTAGGAATTAGTGACAATAGAGCTAATGAAAGGACACGTGGAGCTGGTGCCCGCAATTGGCCCTTGGAATTTATCCTCTCTAACGGTTACGCTTTAGCGACCATCTATTATGGTGATATATTCCCCGATCACGCCGAAGGGAAGCCACAAAGCATCCATACCCTCTTTCCACCCAATAAAAAACCAGAAAGGGAATGGGGGGCTATCGGCGCATGGGCTTGGGGGCTGAGCCGGGCTCTGGACTATTTGGAAACGGAAGATCAGGTTGACGCCAAAAAGGTCGCTGTGTTGGGGCACTCCCGTTTAGGGAAAGCGGCCTTATGGGCCGGAGCACAGGATCAACGATTTGGATTGGTCATTTCCAACAATTCTGGAGAAGGTGGTGCTGCGATAACGCGTCGTCAATTTGGTGAGACCATAGCTGTCATCAATAAGAACTTCCCCCATTGGTTTGCCCCAGCATACAAAAGATATGACCACCGGGAAAACGACTTACCGACGGACTATCATGGATTAATTGCACTCGTTGCACCTCGCCCCGTATATGTGGCTAGTGCCTCGGAAGACTTATGGGCTGATCCCAAAGGAGAATACCTCTCGCTCATTCATGCAGGACCCGTTTATAAACTTTATGGAAAACAGGTATTGACTGCACCCGACCCGCCAGCCCCTCAGAAGCCGGTGATGACCGAAATCATGGGATTTCATATCCGCGAAGGCAAGCACGACATTGTCCAGTATGACTGGGAGCAGTTTGTCAAATTAGCCGACCGTCATTTCAAATAGATCGATTTTGAACATTTTCAGGGAGAAAAAATGCCAATATTAGCCTTTTTTAACTTCCCAATCGTATAAGGTATTTAGACAAATTTAAATTTAACAACATGACGCTAATACGGAAATCTCAACGCTTTCTGACATTTTCGATTTTGTCGCTTATCCCGGCACTTTATTCCTGTAATTCCTCTCAACCTGCCGAAACAAATGTATCTGAGGAAATCGCGGCACAGAAAGATTTTGTCTTTGGCGACGACCGCCCCTTCCCTCAATGCCATGCTTCTACCTTGGTTCGGAATGACGACGGCACTTTTGTCATCGCCTGGTTCGGTGGTACCAAAGAAAAAGACGATGACGTGGGTATTTGGGTGTCGGTAGGCCGTCCTGGAAATTGGACTGCCCCCGAAGAAGTAGCTAAAATACGGGAGGATCCACACTGGAACCCTGTTTTACATCGGTCCAAGGATGGAAAAATATACCTATTCTTTAAAGTAGGAAAAGAAATTTCGCATTGGGAAACCTGGGTTCAAACTTCGGAAGATGGTGGACAAACCTGGTCAGAAGCCTATGAATTAGTTCCTGGGGACAGAGGAGGTCGTGGACCTGTGAAGAATAAAATGATTGAATTATCAGATGGTACTTGGCTGGCAGGTGCGTCGATCGAACCCGGCCTTTGGCATGTTATGGTCGACCGCAGTGAAGATGGTGGCAAAACTTGGGTTGAGAGCGAACAATTGCAAATCGACACCGTCGCTATCAAAGGAAAAGGAGCTATTCAGCCTACCTTGTGGGAAAGTGCTCCCGGAAAGGTACATATGCTCGTAAGAACTACTGGCGGATTAATAGGTCGTGCTGATTCAGAAGATAACGGTAAAACATGGTCCACCATTCGGGCTACTTCCTTGCCGAACCCCAACAGTGGTATCGACCTTACACAGCTTCCCGACGGTACCCTGGCATTAATGTATAACCCCGATAATAAAAACTGGGGCTCTCGTTCTCCTATCTCCTTAGCCCTCTCCTATGATAATGGAGAGACCTGGCCTGATGTAATCGACATAGACGGTAGCAAAGAAGAAGATGAGTATTCTTACCCTGCCATCATCAGCTGGGGTGACTCTGTAGCTACCACCTATACCTGGAACCGTGAGAAGATCGCATTTTGGTGGGGTACAAAAGATCAAATAAAGAAATGGGCGAGTGCAAAAAAAGAGAACTAATCAATGTTCTATCGCAATAAAGCCATAATTTAGAGGCGCATATTCAAAAAAGGATATGCGCCTTTTTTTTTAGTTTACCTTATTTCACATAAAGCATGAGAGCAGTAACAAGAAATCTGACCGCATTCCTTTTCGCAGCATTCATCTTAGCCGCTACTGGCTTATCCGCAAACCCTGATAAACCTGGAAAAACCATTAAATTATTCAATGGCAAAAATCTTAAGGGCTGGGTGGTTCACGGTACCGAAAAATGGTACGTAAAAGACAAAGAACTAATTTGTGAAAGTGGGCCCGACAAAGGCTACGGTTATTTGAAAACCGAAAAAACTTTCAAAGATTTCGACCTAACAGTTGATTTTCTGCAGGAGTCAAATGGCAACAGTGGCGTTTTTATCCGTTCGTCGGTAGAAGGTACGAAAGTATCCGGTTGGCAAGTTGAAGTAGCAGGTCCTGGACAAGATACAGGTGGCATCTACGAATCCTACGGCCGGGGTTGGTTAGCTAAAATCCCCGATGAAAAGGAAAATATTTTGAAATATGGTGAATGG
>JBAYRB010000216.1:0-5337 GCA_041676905.1 Spirosomataceae bacterium | reverse complement strand
CGACATCCTCTGCATTGAGTGCAACTAAGGCTTTCACAGCCAAATGAGGTAAAATGATACGGCTATTCGGTTTGGCATGAGGCCCTTCTTTACCGATGGGAGGAGCCATAAAGGAATCCGGAACTTCTATTTTCATTAAATCTTCCCCTAACTCTGCCTTACCCAGACGCCCCGCCCCGATAATCGCCGCCATTTTCACCCGATCAGATGGATCGCTAAGATATTTTTTTAGTACGGTAGTAGGAACGAACTCCAACATGGGTTTCCGATCGGTTAGCGCACGAATGGCATGCTCCCTCATTTCTGGAGCTTCTGCGAGTTTTACCAAAAATGGAATGGCTTCCCGTAATTGCGCCTGGGAATAGGTGTACATAGCTGCGATTCGGGCATAAAGGGGCAGTTGTTTGTCGGTGGCCATGTGCAGGGTTAAACTGGCGACCTGGTCTTTAGGGCGTTGCAACAGCTCCTGCTGGGCTGCGAGACGAGCTACACCACTGGAAGAGGACAAAATTTTTCCTAACTCAGGTACAGAAAGAGAAGTAAGGCTGGGGAAAGGAGCATATTCCCAATTTTTGGGTACTACTCTCACAACAAAACCTTTATGGGAACTACCCGAATAGCCGGCACCGTCCCAAGCCGATAAGTACATACGTCCCGATGCGTCAATATCGACATCCGTAATTTGGGAAAGCTTAATGAAACTCTCTTCGGCTTGTGTATAGGAAGGGCCATCGGGGGTGACACGGTGTATAAAAAGCTCATTCCTGCCCCAATCGGCCATCAGCGGGTTTTGGTTATAGTGGGGAGGCCAGCGGGCGTCATCTAGAAAAAGAGATCCTGTTCCTGAACCACCGCCCAGATCCTCCAGGGCAGGGATGATTTCCTCGGTGAAGTTTTTGAACAAAGTCGGATAGCCATATTCTCCCGTTTGAATTTGGTGTGAAAAACGTATGTTCCAGCCTCCCCCGTCGTTGGTATTGTCTCGCGTGAATATATTCATGTAGGGATCAATGGCTACGTCATATATATTTCTAAGGCCGTGTGTATAAACTTCCATTTCGGTTCCATCTGGTCTAACCCGGAGCACCCCTCCTCCAAGTTGTGTAAGCTTTTTACCGGAAGCATCGGTCGCGTCGTGAAACCCAAAATCCCCTACAGCGATATAGATCCAACCATCTATGCCCATTCGTATCCCGTTGGTAGCATGGTCTGTACCACGACTTTCCAGAAACTTGGGGGAACAAACGCCCTGTATTAGGGTTTTGGGAGCTCCGTCGGCGATACCATCCCCATTTTTATCGTCAAAAACGACCAGGTTCATTCCGTTAGCCTTCCGTGTTTCGGGCGAAAAAGTGGTGTGTAAAACGAAAACTTGATCTCCGATGGGAAGGATACCCCTGGGGTTATCGAGTTCCACGAAAACGGTGTGAAAGTCAGGTCTGCCATCGTTGTTTGTGTCGACTAATCTAACGATACGCCCTTTCCCCATTTCTTTCCCCAGCGAACCGATCATGTCAACCCCCACAAAAACCTCACCGGAAGGCGCTACTGCCAAACAGGCTGGACTGGGCACGAGGGATGGACCGGCAAAATGCGTGACATCGAGGTCGGAAGGCCAACTTTTTGCGTTCGGTAATGTATCGACCCGATTAACTGTGCTTATTATAATGCGAAAAGAATCGGTGCGTTGGCCACTAAAAAAGAAGAGAATAAGTGAAAAAACAGGGAGGATTATTTTCAACATAGGTAGGCTTGCTATTATTTACACGGACATAAGGTGTCATCAATAGGTCGTTGTCAGGCCGTTGTTCTCTAGAATAGGTAATAGTAACAACCGGACTTCGGGTTTAATGCGCTCAAAATTAGTTATTTTTTCGAACCGGTGGGCTGTGCCACTTTCGAGGTAACATTAACACACTCGGTGAAATCTAAATAAGAGGCAATCACATTTCGTTGCTGTGAAAGAGGGGTAGCCAGAAAAAAAATAAAAATTTTTATTCCGTGAGGGGGCTTTTCAAAAAGCACGTACGTCTTTAAGTTGTATGAGAGAGATAGACTATCATCGGTTTTTTCAGAAGTATCTTCTTCAAGAACATACTGAGGGGGAGTATCAGACTTTTATAAAGTGGTTCCGCTCCCTTGAAATCGATGAAGCTCGGAGGGTGATGGAAGCTTACGAAAAGTTGGTATTGGAGTCGGGCCGCTCGGATCAACTTCCACCCGATCCCCAATTGATTGCCAAGATCGAGGAAAGTCTGGATCAATATGATGGATTGCAACCTGTCATTGAACCAGAAAACCGTGTGAGTTTCTGGCCACGTATTGCAGCGGCAATTGCGCTCATTGTGGTAGGCTATTGGGGTTTTGACCGTATCTGGGGAAGCATGAGCAGTGTTCAAGGCGAAGTTTTTGTTGGTTCTGCAGATGTGGCCCCAGGTCAGAACAGGGCACTTCTGACCCTATCGGACGGCTCCTCAATTATATTATCGGAGGTAAACCCTGGGGAAATTGCACAGCAAGCTTTGGTGAAAATTGAAAAAGATGAAGATGGAGAATTGATTTATTCACCTACGGAGGAATATCGGTTTTCTACTCAAAATTTGAAGAAAGAGTATAACACGATTAAAACGCCTCGGTCGGGTCAGTATAAGGTCTTGCTACCGGATGGTACCAAGGTTTGGTTGAATTCGATGACCACCTTACGATTTCCAGTTACTTTCGATCCGGTGGAACGAAGCGTTGAATTGTCAGGGGAGGCTTATTTTGAAGTAGCAAAAGCTACGTTATCGGGTCGACGAATTCCCTTTCGTGTGAAGAGTAATGGCCAAGTAATTGAGGTAACAGGAACCCGTTTTAACGTGAATACCTATTCCGATGACGCCTATATCCGGACCACTTTACTGGAGGGCGGGGTGAATGTTAAATCCGAATTGACCGGAAGTACGGTGGAGTTAAAACCGGGGGAGCAATCGCTGGTTAAGAGCAAAGTAAAAACCGACGGAGAAGAAGTAATCTCGGTTCGGAAAGCCGATGTGGAGGGCGATATCGCCTGGACCAGTGGCTATTTCCACTTCAGGGAAACCGGGCTTAAAGAGGTAATGCAACAGCTGATCCGGTGGTATGATATTGAGGTAGAATACGTTGGTAATCCTTCAGGAGAGAAGTTCAGCGGCTATGTATCTCGAAATGTTTCCCTTTCCAACGTATTGACCATGCTTGAGCATGGTAGTGAAGTGAGGTTTGAACTACAGGAGGGTGCGCGAGTCCGCGTTTACGCCCATGAAGAGTTGCGATTAAAAGATTAGCCTTATTGTTGATTTATTCCTAACCCTTAACCAAAATTTATTGAAATGAAGAAACCAGACACGAAAAGAGCCGGCTAATTTAGCCACGGGGGATTGATTGGTTCGTAGAAAAAAAAACTGCTTCGGTTCGGCCCCGAAGCAGCACCATGTTTCTGTGACCAGGTCGATCTTATTCACGATCTACATGAAAAACTAAACCATCACCTAAACAGAGTAAAAGTATGCATTACTTTTCACTTAATCAACCTATGCCCGGCTTTGAAGCTAGGCAAAGATCATCATTGTTCGTAACCTGGATTTTGAAATCTTTACTGATAATGAAGCTTACCTTACTCCTAATTTTGGTAGCGATAATTCAGGTGAACGCCACCGTATATTCACAGACCGTTAGGCTGAATGTGAAGAATTCGGGTTTAGAGAAAATTTTTCTTGAAATACGTTCACAAACCGGTTACGACTTTCTTTACAACAGCCGATTGTTAAAGGGTACGGTGCCTGTGACCATCCAAATGAACGGGGCAACCCTAGAGGAAATTTTGGATGAGGTTTTCAGAAATCAACCTATTACCTATTCGATCATTGAAAAAACGATCGTTGTAAAGAAAAAGAGTTTGTGGCATCGGGGGAATTCAGATAGACAATTATTGAATGAAGGGAAAAAAGCACAGATGTCTTCGCCGGCGGATTCTGGTCCGAAGTTAAAGATCGATCATATGCTCCCACCGATTCGTCATGGCGAATCCCTTTTCCAGAACGTTCGTGGTAAGGTGACCGACGAGAAGGGAGATCCATTGCCCGGCGTCAATATCCTTGTAAAAGGAACCCAGCAAGGGACGACCACTGATGGAAGTGGGAATTTCGCTCTAAACGTTCCGAATGAGGAAGCGGTTCTCGTATTTTCCTTTGTAGGTTACCGTTCGGTGGAGCTTCGTGTAGGTAGTCAAACGGAGATCAACGTAGCCTTAGAAATCGACGAAAAAGGGCTTGAAGAAGTAGTAGTCGTCGGTTTTGGTGCGCAGAAGAAAGTCAATCTAACCGGGGCGGTTGCCACGGTCAACAGCGAAGATTTGGAGCGGCGTACAGTTACGAAAGCTTCTCAGGCACTACAAGGTCAAATGAGTGGTATTTCAGTACGACAAACCTCAGGCAATCCTAGTGGAAACTCAGCTTCTATCATCATCCGTGGTCAAGGAACGTTTAGTGCTGCGGGAAACAGCCCACTGGTGCTGGTCGACGGAATTGAGTCGTCCATCGATGCTGTGGATCCGGCTGATATAGAATCGGTCTCCGTTTTGAAAGACGCAGCTTCTGCGGCCATTTTCGGATCCAAAGCCGCTAATGGGGTGATTTTGATTGAAACTAAAAAAGGCGTTACTGGAAAACCCGTCATTAACTATAATATGTATGTAGGTAAATCTACCCCTACCATGCTCCCTGAAATGATCAATTCATGGGAATATGCTGAGGTAGTTAACGACGCCTACCTTTATTCGGGTCAACAACCCCGTTATACGGAAGCTGAGATTCAGAAGTTTAGGGATGGTTCCGATCCAATCAATTATCCCAATTTCGATCATATCGGCTATTTGTTCAAGTCGGGTAGCGGCGTAGAAACCAAGCATGACATTTCGATGCGCGGGGGAACCGAGCAAACCCAGTATATGTTTTCAACGGGTTATTATAAACAGAACGGTATCATCACCCGTAACAATGCCGATCGGTACAATATTCGGTTGAACCTCGACACCAAACTCTATGACAATTTGAAACTAAGTGTTCGGTTGGCGGGTATAAAAACAGGGAGTAAAGAACCATCCGGAGCTTATGCTCCTGGGTTAGGGGGTATCGTCAGTGGAGCAATGCGAAATTCCAACGCGCTACACGGCCCAACTCCAGATGGTTTCTTTAGTCGGAATGAAACCTTACACCCCGAAGCCGATCTCAATAGTAAGTCTTTTGTTCAGAATCGTTCAACCAATATCTACGCAAACGGTAGCCTGACCTGGAATCCGATTAAAGATTTGAAGATTGT
>JBAYRB010000215.1:0-5357 GCA_041676905.1 Spirosomataceae bacterium | reverse complement strand
TTTTCCGGTTTGTTTTACCCAAACGACCTTGGCACCTACGAATACAGCCGCCTGATTTTGCAACTCCTTATTCATCGCTTTCACTCGATCATAGACAACGGTGCGTTTGCCGTCGTGTCCAATGGGAGCATCATGAAAATCCCAATTTTTATTGAGTCTGGGGGTCCAATAGGTGAAGTACTGCAACCCTTGTGCACCGTAGGCGAGATTGGTGTACATCTGTAGTCGTAGCTCACCTATGGTCGGAATCGGGTAGGGTTGGTGTGCAACAGCCAGGGCAAAAGCCCACACCGGAATGTCTTTTTTCTGTGCCGCCTCCATTATCATTTCCAGATTTTGATACCAATTACCCCTCACACCGCGACCATTTTTCCCTTCGATCAAAGGATAGTGATCAAAGGATAAAAAAGGGACAGGGACTTCTCTCAGAAATCGTTCGAGATATTCCTGGTACGCCTCTTTTTCAGCCATGGGTGGTGTACCTTTGCCTAGCAATTGTTCTGTACTGGCGTAGTTAGGAAATAAATTAATGTAGCAAAAATGCAGATCATCGACGGCTTTAATTCGATTAACTAACGTGGCTAAATCGTTAAATTCCGTAGCCCCCGGTTCATCTCGGATATAATAGCCAGCCAGGGCTGGATGCTTCATTATTTGTCGAACCGTTTTTTCAGGTTCCGATTTTAATTCTGGACATGAAACCAGTACTTTCATCCCAACTTGTTGAGCTAGATCAAGCGCTTGTTTAGCGGCACTTAAACTCGAATAATTTGCAAAATTGATCGTAAATCCGGCTTCTTTAATTTCCTTAAATCGTTCCAATGTACTTTCTCGCTCCGGCACTCCCAACCAGGCAAGAATGGGCAGTTCTTTACCTTGCTTCAGACCTACCTGAGAAAATGACGCTAAACAAATTAACAAAAACAAGGGTAAAAGAAGTAGGAATCGAAAGTTCATATAAATGTTGGTTTAAGAATGGGTATTTGAATCATGTTTAGAAGTTGGGGTATGTAGGTATATACTGCAAATAATATAGATTGGAAGGATCGAGATTATGGATCGTATCGAAAAGGGCTGAATATAATTTACATTTGGATTTAGGCATCCTATAGCATCCGAAGCAATCGGGTCACTCTACCCCAGTTTATAAAGAAAGGCTTGAAACGATACCATACCCCATGGAACCTTGAATCATACTTTGTGACTGTTTATGTTCAAGATTAAATCCATAAAAGACGGCATATGAATCGAATTTATATTGTTAAGTTTACCTGGTTCGGCGGCATACAATCCACATTCTTTTCTCATTACAACTATTTAACGAGTGATTAAGGTTAAAAAAAACAAATATAGTAGCTATATCTCAAAGGTAGAATTAGGTATTTAACCATCCAAAATTTGATCGTTCCTATTCACGATGTGTTTTTGGTAATAGCCCCTCTTCCGCCCTCTTTTTCATCAATCACCTTTCAACTGGTTTCGCCGTGGAACTGGTCACTGACGCTTTTTAAAAATTGATTTTTCTAAGTCGGACCCTAGAATTTTTGAAGTTAAACAGCTCCCATCCCATCAGAGTTACCCGGAGTAATACGAATTTGTATTACCTTCGCTTCAAAACCAAAACATACTTAGCTGAATTACACTGTTCATGAACTGTGCACTTATCACAGGAGCATCCAGAGGATTGGGACGTGCCATCGCACTCCAACTTGCTATTGACCACGGGCTATATATTCTGGTTAACTACACTTCCAATCAGGAAGCAGCTGAAAAAACACTAGAATTAATCCAAAAAGCCGGTGGGAATGGAGAATTACTTCGTTTTGACGTTCGTAACAAAACCGAAGTTGATCAGACACTCCAAACCTGGAAAGATATTAATCCCGACAAAAGCATAAGTGTACTGGTGAATAATGCCGGTATAACCCGGGACGGACTGTTAATGTGGATGCCCGAAAAAGATTGGGACGACGTCCTGGACATCGCGGTGAAGGGAATGTTCAATGTGACTCAAAACGTGATTCAACAAATGTTGCGCAAGCGGACCGGTAGAATTATCAACGTTGCATCCCTTTCTGGACTAAAGGGTGTGCCCGGCCAGTTCAACTATTCCGCTGCTAAAGGCGCCATGATTGCAGCTACACGTTCCCTCGCCCAAGAAGTAGCCAAAAGGAATATCACCGTCAATGCCGTCGCCCCCGGTTTTATCCGCAGCGATATGACTCAGGAAATCGACCCGAACCAAATCAAACAGATGGTTCCGATGGGCCGCATCGGTGAGCCCGAAGAAGTTGCTCATGTCGTTAGTTTTCTCGTATCGAATAAAGCTTCTTACATCACCGGTGAAGTAATCAACATCAATGGCGGTATCCACTCCTAATTAAAGGGAAATCAATCGGGGAATAAGGATTTATCTAACCCAGGCACAATCTTTAGTGCATTTTTGTAATACACTTTTTTCAATACCTCATCGGGCAAACCCATTCCGTACATGCGCCAAAATGCATGATATTTCTTGTGATAGGGGAAATATTCGTCTTCGGATTCCAGTACCCGGAAATAGGTCGTATACTCCGAGGGCACCCAACTGTCCTTTCCAAACAGAATACGATCCTGGTGTTTAAGAAAAAACTTGTAGGCGGTTCGAGGCTGACGACCTAACTCGGCGATAACAGCACCAAATTCCACATACATGTTTGGAAAAGCCTGAAGTAAACTGTCGAGTTTCTTCAAATCATTGGGATACCACCCCATATGCGCGTTGATAAATGTCGTTTTCGGATGCTTTCGGAAAACATCATGCTGTTCGGCAATTAGTGAGTCAAAAGGTACAGGATCGTTCGGCCCTCGTTTACGTCCCGGATGAAGCTTCAATTCCAGCCATCTTTCATTGTACCGATCCAATGGGTCCCAGAATGATGCCACATCGGCCGTGTGAATTAAGACCGGTATACCTAATTCACCGCATTTGGCCCAAACCGGATCTAATCGCACGTCATTGACAGGTACCCGGTTTCCCTTTTCATCTTTAATTCCACTAAATCCTAGACTCTTATAAATTTTTAGCCCTTTTGCCCCCGCCTTAACGTCCTCTTCGAGTTGTTTTACCGCTTTGCTCGTCCAGTCTTTAGACCCAAAATCAGAAAAAACCAGATTAGTGAAGACCACTAAACGTGAAGGGTTTACTTTCTCGGCACTTTTGATAGAAGCTTTTAAATGCCCAGTACTTTCCTCCCAGTCACGGGTAAAACCCCGCCCGCTTAGATTGACCATAATAGCCATATTTAAATCATCCATTTGCTTTAAAAGCGCAGACAAGTCCTGTGTGGGCATTCGTGCCTGATGACTATGAATGTCAATAAAAGGGAATTTGGCTCGGGTTAAAATATGTTCATCGACTTTCAAGGTGGATACGGGATCATATTCCTCAAAACCGAGGGGAGCTTGCGGACCTTCCTGGGCTTGGACTACCGTAGAACCTATTGCCATTACAATAATTACATACCAAAAACGTCTTTGTTTTTTTTGAAAAGTCGAGTGCCTCATGGATCAAGGTAGCTATTTATTCTTAAAATATAAAAATAGGGGAAATTGTGAGACGTTGGGTTTTCAATACGTAAGCAAATTTATCTAATACCACTTCACGCTTTGTAAATTAAGGCAACGGCTAATGCGATAACTCCTTCTTCCCGACCGACAAACCCCATATGTTCCGAAGTAGTCGCCTTAATCGAGATCTGATCCGTGGTTATCGCCATTACTTGCGCTAAACAGCTTTTCATTTTTTCGATATAGGGGTTAAGTTTTGGATGTTGTAAAACCACGGTAACGTCAACATTTCCGACCTGATACCCCTTTTCATAAACCATCTCGAGGGACTTTTGAAGCAGAATTTTGCTATCTACACCTTTCCACTGCGGGTCCTTGTCGGAGAAATAATACCCTATATTACGTAGCCCCGCTGCCCCTAAGAGGGCATCGCATAGAGAATGACAGACGACGTCAGCGTCCGAATGCCCTTTCGCACCATGGCTATGGGGGATCTTTATTCCACCAATCCAAAAATCCCTTCCTTTTTCCAGTTGATGAACATCGTAACCCTGACCTATCCGAAACTGAACCATTGTTTTTTTTTAGTAATTATTAAATTTAGCAATCACTGTTTGCCTTTTGCTACAATGATACAAAAACATGTAGCATCTTGACAAACAAAACCACCATTCCGGAATCATGAGTTATCCCAAAGAAACTTGTATTGAGACCATACGATGTACTGCTTCCCAACTCCAAAATTTGGATTTTCACAATGCACGTATGAACCTAACACGGCAATTACTTTTTGGCACGAACGATTTTTTGAATCTTAGGGAACTTATTCAAATTCCGGAATTGTTACCCAATCGCGTGTATAAGTGTCGAGTCACCTACCGTTTTGAAATTGAGAAAGTCGAATGGGAACTATATCAAAAACGACAGGTCGATTCTCTGAAAATTATATGCAACGATACAATTAATTACCCTTTTAAATTCAAGCAGCGAAATGATTTAGACAAGATTTATAGCCAAAGAGAGTCCTACGATGACGTACTAATTGTACGTAATGGCTATTTAACAGATACCTATGTCTGTAATCTTGCGCTGTTTGATGGTGATGCCTGGCTTACCCCTGCCACACCTCTGTTAAAAGGGACCCAAAGGGAAAATTTGCTACAACAAGGTGTGATAAAAACAGCTCATCTTCTCCTAACGGACCTTCACAAGTTTACCGACATCCGACTGTTTAATGCCATGATTCCCTGGGAGGAAGCTATTACGCTCCCAGTATCCCAAATTTTCCATTAACGTCGGAAACTGTTCAACCGACTATTTTGTAACTTATAGCACCTTATTCGAATTTATGATCGACAAAAACAAAATGATATCTACGGCAGCCATACAGGAAACCGCTGTACTGGTAGCTGTGAGCCCTAAAAACCAATCTGCAGAAAAGACGAAAGAATACCTCGACGAGCTAGAGTTTCTAGCGGCTACATCTGGCGTAAAAACCGTACGTAAATTTGTTCAAAATTTGGACCGCCCGGATATTAGAACCTATGTAGGTAAAGGGAAACTGGAAGAAATCACGACCTTTATCGCCGCCGAACCCGTCGATTTAATCATCTTTGACGATGACTTATCGCCTTCCCAGGTTCGTAACTTGGAAGGGCATTTCAAGGAAATCAAAGTTCTCGACCGGAGTTTACTTATTCTGAATATCTTCGCTATGCGAGCGCAAACCTCCCAGGCGAAAACGCAGGTGGAACTCGCACAATACCAGTATATGTATCCGCGGTTGACTCGTATGTGGACCCACCTCA
>JBAYRB010000214.1:0-5357 GCA_041676905.1 Spirosomataceae bacterium | reverse complement strand
GGGCTGGCCTGAGTGTAAATGATATACTCGGTGTAATGCAAGGGTACTACGGTGGGGTTTATGCATCGAATTTCAACCGGTTTGGTAAACAATTCAGGGTGATGTATCAATCCGAGCCTGAATACAGAAACAATCCTGAGAGTTTAAATCTTGTACAAGTCAGGAATGCCAAGGGTGAAATGGCGCCCATCACCCAATTCATAACCCTTGAACGCGTGTACGGAGCCCAGGCCATTAACCGGTTTAACCTTTTTACCTCCGTAGCTGTCAACGGGGCGATCAACCAGGGTTATAGTTCTGGGGATGCCATCCGGGTGATCCAGGAGGTCGCCGACGAGGTGCTTCCAACCGGGTACGGCTATGAATTTTCCGGAATGACCCGCGAGGAGATGACATCGAGTGGGCAAACTCTTTATATTTTCCTCCTTTGTTTAATCTTCGTCTACTTCTTGTTGGCCGGTCAATATGAGAGTTACCTCCTCCCACTAGCTGTTATTCTTTCCCTGCCGGTTGGTATGGCGGGTACCTTCATATTTGTCAAGCTATTCGACATCAGCAACAACATTTACGTGCAGATAACGCTGATTATGTTGATCGGTCTCCTAGCGAAAAATGCGATCCTGATTGTGGAGTATGCTATAGCGAGACGAAGGAGAGGGATGGGCTTGATTCAATCCGCCATTAGTGGAGCGGAAGCTCGTTTTAGACCGATCTTGATGACTTCGTTCGCATTTATTATGGGGCTTATTCCGTTAATGACAGCGACTGGAGCCGGAGCGAACGGCAACCAATCCATCGGTACGGGAGCTATTGGAGGGATGTTAATCGGGACTCTATTTGGGGTATTCTTTGTACCCATGTTATACGTGATCTTTCAAGGCATCCAGGAGTGGATCAGCGGCCCTCCCAAACCGCTAAAAACAGCGGCCTAAGGCTCTGACATAGTTTCCTCAATTGGTAAGTCTGGCAATAGTTAAATTTAACAAAGTGAAATTACATATGAATTTATATAGGTCTTTACAGTTTTTCGTCCTGGGAATGGTATTCCTCAGTGGCTGTAAGGTTACCCGCCCCTATGAGTCGCCCGATTTAACGGTTATGAAAACCGATAGCCTCTATCGGGGTAGTAGCACGACAGATACTACGACGATTGCTGATATATCCTGGCAGGAATTATTCACCGACCCTAAGCTACAGCAATTGATTACGGAGGGATTGGCTAATAATCCGGACATGAAAATTGCATTGGAAAGGATCCATGAGTCTCAGGCTTTATTGCGTCAAAGTAAACACGCTTTCTTTCCATCGTTAAGCTTCTCACCCAACGTCACTTTCAGTCAAGCCAGTAGGGCGGCACTGAATTTACCGCCCAACATCAACATCAATTTGAAAACTACCACTTTTCAAATTGGGGTAAGTACGAATTGGGAAGCTGATATTTGGGGTAAGCTCGCCAGTGCCAAACGTGCGTCTCAAGCCTCCCTCATGCAGTCGGAAGCGGCTCGTCAAGCCCTACAAACCCAGCTGATTGCAACTATTGCAAGTGCCTATTACGGTTTACTCGCCCTGGATCAGCAAATGGCGATCACCACGCAGACGATCGAACTACGTCGCAAGACCATTAATACGCTCCAAAAATTAAAAGAATCGGCTGTCGTCACTGGCGCTGCTGTCGTACAAAGCGAAGCGAATTTATATGCGGCCGAAGTGAGCATCCCCGATTTGAAGAAAGCTATTCGAGAACTCGAAAACGCGTTAAATGTAATTTTAGGCAGGCACCCCCAGCCCATCGAACGAAACTCGCTTGATGAACAGCGGATTGTAGTCGATTTGAAAACTGGGGTTCCCTTGCAATTACTCCAAAACCGGCCGGATGTTGCTGCCGCAGAACAGGCTTATAGAGCGGCTTTTGAAAACGTAAATGTAGCTCGAACCTTCTTTTACCCCTCCCTAGCATTGACAGCAGGTAGTGGCGGATTTTCAACCCTAGCTACCAACAGTATTTTTACCAATTCACTGTTTTATAGCTTAGCTGGCGGATTAACCCAACCGATATTTGCGCGAGGTGCCAATAAAGCGCGCTTGAAAACATCGGAGGCACAACGAGAAATGGCTCTCCAGAATTTCTACAAAACACTACTGGTAGCAGGGCAGGAAGTTTCCGACGCGTTATTTAGTTACGAAATGGCGGTGGAAAAAGAAGCAACGCGTACAAAGCAAATTGAAGCCCTGGAAAAAGCGGTCAACTTTACCGAACAATTGTTGCGTTATAGCTCCGCTACCAATTATACGGATGTGCTCACTTCGGAGCAAGCCCTTTTAGCGGCAAGACTAGCTGAAATTGGCGACAAACAACAACAATTGCTTTCTGTCGTGGAATTATACAGAGCGTTGGGAGGAGGTACAAAATAAAAATACTACCAAAAATGAAGGCTGTCTCCAAGTAGAGCCGAAATGTACCTACGAATGTATTTACAATTTTCGGTCTTTGAGACAGCCTTCCAATTGCTATTTTATTTTGACTTATCAGGGAATGGAGGAATGCTTGGCACGCCTTTTACTCCAGGCTCAGCTAATTTCTTTTTCAACTCCTCAATTGCACGTTCCAACTGTGCATCGTTACCCAAATATTCTTGATGGGGGTCATTAACGACTTCGATGTCAGGGGAAACTCCTTCGCCTTCAATAATGAAGGTGGAACCATCGGCTGCAAAATGAGCAAATTCCGGTTTCCGTAAATCGCCCCCATCGATAAACGGTAGCGAACCGCGAATTCCCACGACCCCGCCCCAGCTACGTTGTCCTATGAGTGGACCAATGCCGTAGAATTTGAATTGATAAGGGAATAAATCCCCATCCGATGCAGAGTATTGGTCAATCAAACAAACTTTTGGCCCTACGTGTGCATCCGGCTTAATGACCGAAGTAGTGCTATTCCGCATCATAGCCCCCAAAGCAGGTCGACGCAATAACCGCTCTATTATCATGGGTGATACATTGCCACCGCCATTTCCACGGTCGTCGATGATCAAAGCTTCTTTATCAAGCTGTGGGTAGAAGTAACGCGCGAACTGATTTAGTCCGGCAGGCCCCATATCAGGTATATGCAAGTAGCCAATTTTTCCTCCCGAGGCTTTTTCGACTTTCGCGATATTATCATCGACCCATTTTTGATAATACAAAGATGATTCGTCTTCGATGGGCTCTACGACAACCCGTCTTGCCCCTTGTGGTTTGGCGGACTTCCCTACCATTAACTCAACCATTTGACCCGCTTTGCCCACTAATAACTCATAAATATTAGCGTGGCCACTGACGTCGACTCCGTTGATCGAGATGATGTACTCACCTTCTTCTACGTCCACACCCGGTGCCCGTAATGGAGAAATCATCTGCTTGTCCCAACTTAAACCCGGAAGAATGCGGGTTATTTTAAAGTAACCGGAACGATCTTTCTCAAAAGTAGCACCTAATAGACCGAGCTTAATCCGTTCTACTTCCGGACGATCCCCACTATTTACATACGCATGTCCTACGTTCAATTCACCTATCATTTCACCGATTAAATAAGTCAGGTCGTTTCGATGATTAACATAGGGCAATAAGGGAGCATATTTTTCATGCATCTTTTTCCAATCGACGCCATGCATTTGAGGATCATAGAAATAGTCCCGCATCTGTCTCCAAGATTCATCAAAAACCTGCTTCCATTCTGCTTTCAAATCAGTGATGAAGGTAAGCCCGCCTAAATCGAGCTTATTTTTGGGTTCTAATTTCGTTGTCCCGAGGTCTTCGATAAACCAATCGTTGGCTTTTTTAATAATGACTTTTTTCTTATTATGGCTGATCAGGAAGCTATCAAACTCTCCAATATCGGTCTCTTTTTTATCCTTGAAGGCAAAATAGCGAACCCCTCTTTTTCGAGAGCTTGAGCCTGAAAAATAATAAATCCCGTCGGTCACAGGTTGAAGCCCACCATAAAAGCCAGGGAGTACCGGTAGGCTCTCGACCCGATCTAAAATCCCTTCGGCATCAACCACTACTTTGACTTCCTCTGATTTTTTGTCCTCTTTTTTCTCTTCGTCTTTTTCAATAACTACCTCACTTTCTTCTGGTTCAAAAACCGATTTTGTGGCTGCGGCTAGACGTACCATATAGAGGTTGGCCATGTCGTTGTAGGCGTGGTTCCATTCGGTAGAACTATAAGTCGGATTGAAATTCCGGTTGGAAACAAAATAGAGGTATTTACCGTCGGGGCTAAATGCCGGGCTATGACTTTCATACCATTGGTCCGTAACGGCTATACTTTGTTTAGATTCAATATTATAAAGTTTGATTACGCTGAAACTACGGGCACGGCCGGGTTCCACATAGGCAACCCATTTGCTATCCGGTGAAAAAGAATAATCCGTCATTTCAGCATATGGAGAATGATAGATCAGATTTTTTTTACCGGTACTTACCTCCACATAAAACAGTTCCTGACCCCTATCCCCAAGCAAAAGGTATTTGCTATCTGGACTCCAAACTGGATTAAATTTATAACTTCCACCGCCCTTGGTAAGTTGCTTGGCTTCCTCCGACCCATCTTGCTTTTGAATATACACCTCATCTTCTCCTGTACGGTCAGAGATAAAACTCACCCACTGCCCGTCCGGACTCCATTCCACATTGCGGTCATGTACCCCAGGGGATCTTGTAAGATTCCGTGTAACACCGTTTTTAGCAGGTACGGTAAAGACTTCCCCTCTACCCGAAAACGCTGCTCTATTACCATCCGGTGAAATGGCGTAGCTGGTAATAAACTTGGACGCATCCACCTGCTTATTGCGCCCAGTTGCAAAATCCTCCGCTAGCGTAATGGTCACTTTTTCTGTTTGTCCGTCCGACAAACCATATAAATAAATATACCCTCCATTTTCAAAGGCAATTGCGTCGTCACCTAAGGAGGGAAATTTGCAGTCGAACTCCTTAAAATCGGTAACCTTCCGTGTTTGTTTTGTTTGAGTATCATATTCAAACAAATTCATTATACGATCCCGGTCACTCAAGAAATATACCTTGTCTTTATAATACATGGGGAATACATCTTGAGCGGGATGGTTGGTTACATTTTCACTTTGACCCGTCTTGACATCAAAAATCCAGACGTCATCGGCCATTCCCCCTTGATAATATTTCCACGTGCGAAATTCACGGAAGACCCGATTCATAGCGAGTTGGCTACCATCCGAACGATAGGTTGCCCAACTAGCTACGGAGAAAGGCAGTTCTTCACTTAAACCTCCCTCCACAGGCACCTTATAAAGTTGTCCTTTAAAGGGGTTAAAAGAGAAACCTCTCCCCCTGTAAACGAT
>JBAYRB010000213.1:0-5380 GCA_041676905.1 Spirosomataceae bacterium | reverse complement strand
AACTCAGCCCAAAGGCCGTGCCAATAAATACGCTGCTGCCGGGATGCTGACACGCGTTTATTTTATTACCGGCCAGCATGACAAGGCCAAAGCTGAGTGTGACTTTATTCTTTCCAGCTCCATGTACGATCTTTCTGAAGATCCTATCGTAGCGTTCAATCGCACGGGCGCAGAGAGTTCGAGGGAGGTGATCTGGGAAATCGCTTATGTAAACCCATCGACTCGTTTCGACCGGACTCCGGGTATTTATAGCAAAAACTTATACAACAACACCAACAGAGGAGGGGATTACTCCACCTTTACCGTAGCTTATTCCGCTCTTAAAAAGATCGGATGGATGGTAGATGGTTTGAATGGTGATTATACCGAAGTGTCGGATGCACTTAAGGATAAGCGTTATACGCAAGTGTATAAACGTTATGAAGCTCATGGCGAACCGGGAGGAGATCCCAATGCTACTGTGAAAGTGCCAAGACCAGAAGTTTGGGTTGACAAGTATTTCAGGGCTTCCAACGGCCGTTACTCCAACCGTCCGATGATTCGTCTGGCGGAATTTTACCTAACCCGTTCCATTCTTCGCTTTAATAGTGGTGACAAACAGGGGGCAGCGTCCGATGTGAATGTTGTGAGAAGAAGAGCAGGACTAGAAGATATTCCGGCTGAATCGCTTACCGCCGACGATATACACCATGAGCGTATCAAAGAGCTTACTAGTGAGCATGGAGACCGCGGATACTACTTGATTGGTCTTCGTCTACCGATGGAAATCGGGGATAGGGATCCTTCTCGATTCGCTCCCGTTACTGCGCCGTATTCGGATTATTTCTGGCCGGTGCCGATTTTGGAGGAACAACAAAACGGTTCATATCAGTAAACGACGAAAGCTTGTTCTTGAGCTTAACGGATAATGACGGGGTGGTTGGTTGGCTAACCGCCCCGTCTTGTTTTAAAGCGCTCGTCTCATCCTTTCTTTCCGTAACCAAATCCCCACCCCCAGATAAAGTATTGAAGTGATAATCCCGGCGATAGGAGAGATTAGAATTTCTTTTCCCGATTGGATTTCGATGTGTTTGTCGATGATCAGATGATTGACAACGGCATCCTCAATGGTATGCAGAATGACTACCGGCCACAAGGATTTGGTAAATCGGAAGAGTTCCACAAACATGACCGTCCAACAGGTCATCGAAATAACTGCCCAAATCGCGAAAGTTAGGCGACTTACAGGTAATACTTGGTATAAATCGGCTTCCGGTAGAAAATGTAGATAATAAGGCATATGCCAGAGCCCCCAAATGCCACCTACAATAATGTAGATCCAGATATCTCTGAGTTTTTCATTGATCAAACCCGTTGTTAAATATCCTCTCCAGACCAATTCTTCAAAAATATTCTTGATGAATCCGGGGAGTAATGAACTCAAAAACCCGGCGATGTAGAGGTCTGTCCGGAAATTGGAGAATTCAATCCACCCCAATAATTGGCCGATCAATAGGACCATGCCCGTCACAACCGGATATATCAGTAGTGCGAGCATATACCCTTTCAGGTTACCCTTAAACTGGGGCTTGAGTTTTAGGTCTTGCCAACCTTCATGGGAAATAAGACGTATTAGCACTACGGTTACCAGGGGTAGAACGAGCCAAATGCCCATGCCCAAAGATTCGCCTTCAGCAGGTTGTTCGATAAAGCGATCGACCCATAAGCCGAGCCAACCACAGCTCAATGCTATTAGCGAAAAGAGAATGAGGTTTCTTATGTTTTTTTTCAACACGGATTTTCCGGGAAATTTTGGTTAAGACATCTACGAAAAACGGTTTGGAGGCGCAAAGATAGGTTTTTTGAGGATATGGGTAGCTTCGTACTCAAACGATCCTTTTCAAGGATACCGTAGGGTAGGCGATTACATGGGGAAATGATATTTAATTAGGCGGCGTTCCCTCTATGGTTCCAACAGGTGGTATCGATAGGTCTAACCATCAATTCACCTTTTCCATCATGTTCTCAGGGGCAGCTAAAGGTCGAAAACCAAATAAGTCGTAAAGTCCGTGGGCGTCGTTGGTAGCGAGGCGCCAAATGTTGATGTTTTGAAGGGTAGGGTATTTGAGAATGGTTTGGATCAGTTGCTTGGCATAGCCTTTACCACGATGCGCTTCATCGATAAATACGTCCATCAAATAGGCGAACTGCCCGTAGTCGGTTACAATGCGAGCGAAACCGATTTGTTGATGATGAAGGTAGACACCGAAGCACAATGAGTGATCGATGCAAGTCTGCATGGTTTTTTGGGTTCTACCTTTTGCCCAATAGGACTGGGATAGGAATGCAGTGATGTATTCCAGGTTCAGGCGACTTTTGTTGGTGTCAATTTCAATAGTGTCCATGGTGATGGAATGATCTCAAGAATCCTTTTAGGGGCTTCGTCTTTTGAAGCAATAAATTTCGAATATTCGGTTGATTGAAGGCATTAGTCATTCACAAACCTGTTTTAATGCTCAGACTTTACACTGATAATTTTATTGAAATTCACCGGATCTGTCGCCCCTTCTGTACTATAAAATAGGATATTGCTCTCCGGACTCATACCCAATAACTCTTTAATTTCTCCAAGCTGCTCGTCGCTCGCAATGGCCAAAAAGCCGGCCAGTCCACCAACACCCGATTCACCGGCGACGATGGGTTCATCGGTTCCAGAAGGATAGTATAATTCCTGGATGGCTTGTTCCGCATATTCATCTTCCACGCTGATCACCAAATCCGCTCCGTTTTTCAGGATTTCCCAGGCCGTTAACGACGGTAGACCACAGTTGAGACCAGCCATAATGGTTTTGAATGAACATTGAGGTTGAACGCGACGGTCGGCTTTGAAAGAGGCCAAAATGCCGTTGGCTTCCGAAGGTTCTACGACCACTATTTTGGGGCGTTTCTGACCATATCGATTTAAATAGTACCAAATAGCGGCACCTGCCCAGCTCCCTACACCCGCTTGAAGAAAAACTACATCGATTTTAGGCTCCGGGAAGGTGTGTAGGCTGTCTTCCAATTCCTTGAAAGGAGTTAGGTATCCTGACATGATCAGCGCCGGGATTTCTTCGTAGTTTTCCCAGGCGGCATCTTGTACTAGCTGCCAACCTTTTTTCGCACTTATTGCCTCGGCGGCAAGGCAGGCTTGGTCATAGTTACCGTCGTATTGGATGACGGTTGCACCCTCGTTTTCGATGGCTTTAATCCGGCTTTCGGCTGTGTCTTCAGGCACAAAAACCACGGATTTTCTATTCGCCAATTTGGATGCCCAGGCTACCGCTCGACCATGATTACCGTCGGTGGCAGTGCAGAATGTCTCAATATTGGGATTTTTTTCCAATAATCGGTAGATCGCATAAGAAGCCCCTAGCCCCTTGAAAGCGTTTAGTCCAAAACGGAAGGCTTCATTTTTTAGATAAATATTCCCCATACCGTATTTCTGTGCTAAATCGGGCAGGTGAATTAACGGAGTAGGTTTATAAATGGGCAGGGATATATGGTACTCAATTGCGTTACTTGCTTCTAAAGCCTCGGTAGTGAAATTGGAGGGGAGAAAATTGGTTGGACGATTGATAAAATATTCAGGCATGTTAAACTATGAAAAAATAATTGATCATTTTAGATTTCCACCCCTCGCTTCAATCACTCAGGTAGCTCCTCGATTGTTCATAACCGTGTAGATCAGTTTAACCTTTCATAAACTCAAAGGCACCTTTACGAAGCTGGACGCCATATTCAAGATAGGCTTTCATGCAGGCAAGAAAATTTGCCCAGCCTTCCGTGTTACCTATCACCCAGTTAAGGTTTTCTTCGTTATAGGGTTTTCCGTCTTCCGTCACTCTCACCACGGTACTATTATCGGGCTGTCCTTCCAGGGCAATACGAACGACAGTTTCTTCGTCCCACACAAAGGAAATAGCGTGCGGAGGATCTGTCTGAATCTGTTTTATCGGAAACTCATCAGGGAATTCAGGGAACTTCCATTTTAGTTCTTTCCCTGTTTCCAGCCGACCAGTGCTTTCCGAAATGAAGTATTTTGTCATCTTTTCCGGGTTTACAATTCCCTCAAATACCTCTTCGACGGGTTTCTGAATTTGAATTGTGGCTTTAGCTATCAGTTTCATTTTGTTGTAAGATTCTGTTATTGCCTGGTTAATTGGTTTACTGAACGCTACGAAGATAATAAAGTTGGCCTAAACTTGGGTGTCAAAATCGCTAGTTCAGTAGGGTTATCTAAGAACGTGTGGAAAAACAGATTTGAAAAATAGTCTCTCCTTTAAAGCCGTTTCTTGGGGTTCTGGGATATTGAAATGAGTTTTATTCTTGTTTTTTGAGCGGGGGTAGAACGTAAAAAATGTAAATTGCGATTTTCTAACCATAATGTTCTGTAATAATTGGTAAATGCTTTTCCAATTTAAGATACAGCTTAAGGGGGTTTCTAAACCTCCCGTTTGGCGTCGCATTTTGATACCCGCCACCTACGATTTTGAACGCTTTCACTTCGTAATACAAGCGGCTTTCGGATGGGAGAATTACCATCTTTACCTTTTCTCAACTTCAGGGTATGGTTCCGAATCCTATATTGGCGTTCCCAATGACGAATGGTTTGAAGAAGATCTACTCGATAGCCGGGAAGTAAAGTTGTCGGAGGTCTTTTACCATGAAAAGCAAAAATATACCTATATCTACGATCTAGGGGATGACTGGGTTCACCAAATCGTTTTAGAGAAATTAATTGACGAAAATAGAATCAGAGCTGAGTTGGTTGCAGGAAGGGGGACCTGTCCTCCGGAAGACTGTGGCGGTGCCATTGGCTATAATCGAATGCTAGACATAATGGAAGACCCAGATCATCCCGAATATGATGATGTGTGTGATTGGCTTGAATTGGAGGAAGATGAGTTCTGGGATGCCGATGGGTTCATTTTGGAGGAAATGAAACAGGGCGTTAGCGAGGTTTAAGTTATACTTTAGTTAGGACAGTATTCGACATTTTGCTTTATCCGAAATAGTTGTTTGGTTTTGAATGGCCTCAACCCATTTCCAATCCGAGATGAAAACCATGAAGGGGTGAACTAATTACAACCATACAGGAAAGGGGGTAAATAGCTCTTCAAAAAACCACACATACTTCTTGGTGAGAAACAATAAAGAAGTTTTTTGAACCATTAAGGAGTTAAGACTGCTGGCGCAGTTGCATGAAGGTTTAAGTTTTCGGTACTAATTCGGTTGTTGATCCGGTCGACCCTGTAAACCCCTTTAGAGTTGACTTAAATAATAACTGCAGATAATAAGCAGCTTCCTTCATGCCCCGTAATCACTTTATAGGTAAACCATCAAGATCAGCGTTTTTTTT
>JBAYRB010000212.1:0-5388 GCA_041676905.1 Spirosomataceae bacterium | reverse complement strand
GATATAGGTTTTACGATGGCCTCGAATTTCAGCCTCATCGTGTAGTCCACCTAAAGCCATTCGCACATAGCTTCGATTCAAGGCTTTTGCTATGGATTTACCCAAAGAAGTTTTCCCTACACCGGGAGGCCCATATAAACACAGGATTGGTGCTTTTAGGTTGTTTTTTAACTTCAGTACGGCCAGGTATTCAATGATGCGCTCCTTCACTTTTTCGAGCCCGAAATGGTCAGCATCAAGTATTTTTTGTGCCCTGACCAAATCAAAATTGTCTCTCGTATAATGGCCCCAGGGCAAATCGAGCAGGGTTTCCAGGTAAGTGATGGTCACCGGATATTCGGGTGCCATCGGGTTGATACGCATTAATTTGGAAAGTTCCCTTTCAAAATGCTGCATCACGGCTTCCGGCCATTTTTTTGCCGAAGCTTTGGACCTTAACTCCTCGATCTCTCTTTCCGGACTGTCAATTCCCAGTTCGTCGTGCAATACCTTAATCTGTTGACGAAGGAAGTAATCGCGTTGTTGCGCATCGATATCTGAGCTGGCTTTTGACTGTATTTCGCGCTTCAATTCCAGCATTTCGATTTCCCGCAACAGAAGCTGAAGCAGTAAATGGGCTTGCTTATGTCCATTTTCTTCTTCCAACAGCGCTTGTTTCTCTTTGACATCCACATTGAGATTGGACGAGAGAAAGTGGATTAGAAACACCGGACTTTCAATATTGTCCAGCGCAATGCGGGCTTCTTGAGGAATTTCCGGATTTAGCTTAAAAATTTTATGTGCGCTATCACGCAGGGTTTGAATTAAAGCCTTTGATTCTTTCCGGTTACTATTTAATAATTTGTCGGGTATTAAGGAAACTCGTGCAGTAATATTGGGCTCTTCCCGTATAACTTGCTCTATTTTAAAGCGTTGACGCCCTTGTACGATAATCGTAACATTCCCATCGGGAAGGGTTATCATTTTTAAAATATGCGCAACCGTACCGACTTTATAGATGTCTTCCGAAGTCGGATCGTCCTTTTGAGGTTTGACTTGGGTTACGAGTCCTAAAATCCTTTCGCTAAATTCAGATGCTCTGTAAATTCGCTTGACCAATCGAATGGCTTTTTGCCTCACGACGGTCACGGGTATGACCATTCCTGGGAAAAGTACTGTTTGCCGAATAGGAAGGATGTTCAACTCTTCGGGTACATCCAAAGGATCCTCCTTCCCGTCCAGACTGCCAATGGGAATTATCTCCAAGTTGTCCAAATCAGAATCAGGAAGTAATAATCGACTAAATACTTCAGAATTTTCAAATTTCATATAGGTAATGCCAATGATGGCACATTTCAAAGTTCATAAACCACACAATTCAGGCGACAACAATTGTGCCGAGATCAGGGATGTGCCCAAACCGCCTATTTCTTGAGGTTAAAAAATTACTTTCCAGACGTCGTTGAATATGGCAAAGGCCATCAATCCTAAAAGCAGCACCATGCCCACGACCTGTGCTTTTTCCAGAAATTTATCGGAAGGTTTGTGCCCTGATATCATTTCAAATAAGAGGATCACCGAATGCCCTCCATCCAATGCCGGTATCGGGAGTGCGTTCATAAAAGCCAAAATCATTGAGAGCAACCCTGTTAGGAACCAGAAATGTTGCCAGTCCCAAACGCCCCCAAACATTTGCGCAATTCCAATCGGGCCACTCAGCGATTTGGTGGCAGATACTTCGCCGCGGAATATTTTTCCAAAAGCTTTAACTTGGCTGAACACAGCGTTGAACGCCGTTTGTGTACCCACCGCTACCGCTTCGGGAAAGGTATAATCTACCTTTACATAATTGAGTAAAAATTTGGCTGCAAATCCAATTGTTCCTTCATCACTGACAGGTACCGACAGCGACAAAGTGTCATGATTTCGCAACACACCCAACTCAACTACCTCACCTTTGTTTTTTTCCAGCCGTTCCTTAAAGACTTGGAAATAGGGGGTAGCTTCGTTGTTTACCGCAAAAATCTGGTCGTTAGGCTGTAATCCCGCCTTTTCAGCCGCTTTCCCTGGCGTTATTTCGTTAACGATGAATGGTAAACCTGGCTGAATAAAGTTAGCACGAGCACCAGGCTCGGATAACTTTTCGATAAAATTGTTGGGAACATCAATGCGAATTTCCTGTCCGTCACGTAAAACGGTATAATAACTATTCGTTCCCAAGAACACTTCCGATGAGGCAATGGCTTCATCAAAGCTTTCAAAATCTTTACCATTAATTGCAATGATCCGATCCCCGGTTTGGAAACCAATTTCCTGCGCTAATGTACTGGCGTAAATGCCATATTTATTTACCTCTTCTTTCGTAACATACTCCTTACCAGTGGTGTAGGAGATCCCGATAAAAATGATAATACCGACGATTACGTTAACGATAATACCCCCTAACATAACGATTAGGCGTTGCCAGGCGGGTTTTGAGCGAAACTCCCAGGGTTCAGGTGGAAGTTGCATTTGGGCTTTATCCATCGACTCGTCAATCATCCCCGATATTTTGACAAAACCACCCAGCGGGATTGCCCCTATTCCGTATTCCGTTTCACCTTTTTTAATACTCCACACTTTCGGAGGGAATCCGATGAAGTATTTTTCAACGCGCATTCCAAACATTTTGGCGGCAAGCAAATGCCCCAACTCATGCAGTCCCACGATGATAGACAGTCCAAGTAGGAGCTGTCCTGCCATTACCAAAATTTCCATTGACTATTTTTAAGATCTTGACTTAATGAAGCCCAAGGGCTTTACTATCTAACAATATATAATTCCGTGCCATTCCCAGTGAACTGCCTTTTTTACAGGCTTTACGTGAGAAAGTACCCTTGTTAAATCCAGTATAATTGTTGATGGATACGTTCGTTGAGGGCTCATTACTGACGCGACCGGATGATTAATCCGGCAAAGTTAATCAAAGATGGTTATAAATTACGGGACCGACTGAGTAAAATCTGTCTCTCGATGGATTCACTCAACCTGTGATACCCTCCTTACAATTTCTCTCTTAAAAAACGGGCTGTATGGTTTCCCTCCAACTTCACCATATCTTCCGGAGTGCCTTCAAAACAAATTTGCCCTCCTTTTTCGCCCCCTTCTGGACCTAGATCAATGATCCAATCTGCATTTTTTATGATTTCCATGTTGTGCTCGATCACAATCACCGTTTCGCCTTGATTGACCAATGCATTAATTGAATTCAATAGTTTCCGAATATCATGGAAATGCAAACCAGTAGTGGGCTCGTCGAATATAAACAATGTTTTTCCACGCGAAGAAGAACCTTTTCCTAAAAAGGAGGCCAATTTTACCCGTTGTGCCTCACCCCCGGAAAGAGTATTAGAGGATTGCCCTAATTGCACATAGCCCAAGCCGACGTCTTGCAAAGGTTGAAGCCTTTCAACCAGTTTCTTATCGGAGTCTTTAAAATAGGCAATAGCATCGTCTACCGTCATCGACAGGATCTCCGTTATGTCTTTATCACGGTATTTGACGTCGAGGATCTCTTGCTTAAATCGTTTTCCACCACAACCCTCACAAGTCAGGTACAAATCAGCCATAAACTGCATCTCCACTTGTACTTGACCTTCACCCTGACAGACTTCGCAACGACCGCCGTCCACATTGAAGGAGAAATGGCTAGGTTTATATCCTCGTGTTTTAGATAAGGGTTGGTCCGCCATGAGTTGACGTAGGTAATCATAGGCTTTGATATAGGTAACCGGATTGGATCGGGATGATTTTCCAATCGGATTTTGATCGACCATTTCCACCGCTTCGATCCGATGTATACTGCCCGATAATTCGGTAAATTTCCCTATTTCATCCTTGTGTTCCCCCAATGCACGCATCAAGGCAGGATATAGAACTTTCCGTATTAAAGTAGATTTACCCGATCCACTTACACCCGTTACCACCGTTAACACTCCCAAAGGGAAGCGTACATCCAAATTTTTCAAATTGTTCTCCGTAACCCCTCTGACTTCTACAAAATCTCGTGATTTTCTTCGGAACAATGGCACATCAATGCGTTCCTCGCCTTTTAAAAAAGCAAGGGTGTGACTTTTTAAAGTGGAGGTTTGATCAAGCGTTCGGATTTGCTCCCAGTTGCCTTGAAATACCAACTCTCCTCCATGACTACCGGCCTCCGGTCCTATATCAATGATTTGATCGGCAGCTCGCATGATCTCCTCCTCATGTTCTACAACGATCACCGTATTTCCCAAATCCCGTAGATTTTTCAATACCCCGATCAATTTTTGAGTATCTCTCGGATGAAGACCAATACTAGGTTCGTCGAGAATATACATGGAGCCCACCAGTGCACTGCCCAACGAAGTCGCTAATTTGATTCGTTGAAACTCACCCCCTGACAAAGTGGCGGTTAAACGATTGAGGGTTAGATAGCCCAACCCGACCTGCTCCATATAATCCAAACGCTTCTGTATTTCCGTTAAAATACGACGACCAACCTTCATCTGGTAATCGGTCAATTTTAGGTCTTTGAAAAAGACAGCGGTTTCCGAAACGGGCATCAATACTAAGTCGACGATGGAACGACCATTGATTTTGACATAAGAAGCGTCTTTTCTCAACCGTGATCCGCGACAATCCGGACAAACCGTGCGACCGCGGTAGCGAGATAGAAGTACTCTGTATTGGATTTTATGGGTTTGCTTTTCGAGATCTTCAAAGAAGGCATCTAAGCCCTTAAAGTATTGATTGCCAGTCCATAGAACTTTTTTTTGCTCTTCTGACAAGTCTTTGTAGGGGCGGTGAATGGGGAAGTCGAATCGAATGCCGTTGGAAAGTAAAGGGCGTAACCATTCGGTCATTTTTTCGGTACGCCACGGGGCAATTGCTCCTTCGTAAACGGACAAATTTTTGTCGGGTATAACCAGGTCTGGATCGATGCCGAGTATTTTTCCAAATCCTTCGCAACGTCTACAAGCACCGTAGGGGTTATTGAAGCTGAAGAGATTGATACCCGGTTCTTCAAATTGGATGCCATCTAATTCGAAACGGTCCGAAAACTCTCGTCGATCACCACCCATGATCTGCACAATACAGGTAGAATTGCCTTCGAAAAATGCGGTTTGGACCGAATCCGATAGACGGTATTGCGTGGCTTCGTCGTCGTGTTTTACAACAATTCGGTCAATTAGAATTAAATATTCGTCGTCTGGGTTGAGATCGGTTCCTGGGAGTAATTCTTCGATTTCCTTGATTTCTCCATTGACAGTGATGCGATTATAACCCTTCGAAAGGAGGATATTCAACTCATCAGCGAGCGTACGGCCATCGTGAATGATGAGAGGGGACAGGATGAGTAGGCGCGTATTTTCAGCCAGATTCAACACG
>JBAYRB010000211.1:0-5456 GCA_041676905.1 Spirosomataceae bacterium | reverse complement strand
ATGGAAATAACAAATACCGATCCTTTTTGGCTGTGGCAGTTATTCGGACGATTGCACCCGCTAATCGTCCATTTCCCAATTAGTTTGTTGTGCGTAGCCTTATTATTGGAATTGCTTTCGTCGAAAAAGCCTTCATTACGTGAGAGTACGGTAATTCTACTATGGATCGGAACCGTGTCTGCCTTTTTTTCGGTCGTGTTTGGAGTTTTGCTCGCTAACCATCAAGAAGCGTCAGGTACACAGGTAGAACTCCATCGGTGGTCGGGAATTGGGACCTTTATTTTGGCTGCGTTAAGCCTTTTGGGCTTACTTAGAAAAAGATTTAAGTTTTATCGGATAACCTTGCTCGTCACGGTCGTAGGTGTTATCGTAGCCGGTCATCTAGGGGCTATGCTGACACATGGTGAAGAATATCTATCGAGTGTATTCCCATCCGATGACTATTCCCCTTCTCATGCTGCGTCGATGTCAACCGGCTTGTCCCTGGCAAGTTTAGGCGAAACACTCAACGAACAGCAAGTGCAGGATCTCACCCTAGAAGTGAGGACCATCTTTGCACATAATTGCAATAACTGCCATGGAGAGGCTAAGAAAAAAGGAGGTTTACGCTTGGATAGCCGTGAAGCTATTTTTGCTGGCGGAGAAAGCGGTCCTATACTGGTACCAGGGCAGTCGGGTAAGAGCGAATTGATACGGAGGGTGACCCTTCCGGCCGGCCATAAAGATGTTATGCCTTCGAAGGGGAAATTATTAAATACGCAACAAATCGAAGTTTTAAAGGTTTGGATTGATAGAGGAGCGCCTTGGCCTGACGGGAAGTTAAAAAGCGTTTACCGGGTAGCAGATTTGGAGCCTCGCCTACCTGAGCTTCCAGCCCCTGTAGGAGACCTTACCTCACCCATAGATCGTTTGGTCGATCGCTATTTCAAGTCAAAAAACATCACATGGCCAGAACGGGTCGATGATCGAACTTATATCCGACGTGTGTATTTGGATGCGATCGGACTGTTACCCACTCCTCAGGAAATTGAACAATTTGTAAATGATTCGTCACCGAATAAGAGGAGTACATTAGTCAAATCGGTATTATCACGGGATGATGATTATGCCCAACACTGGTTGACCTTTTGGAATGACTTGTTGCGTAATGATTATTCGGGTACCGGGTACATTACGGGAGGGCGTTTCGATATTACCAAGTGGCTATACGCCTCACTCTATGACAACAAGCCCTATAACTGGTTTGTGAAGGAGCTCATTAGTCCCACCAAAGAATCGGCTGGTTTTATAAAAGGAATCAAATGGCGGGGAACTATAAATTCAAGCCAAAGTACGGAGATGCAAGCTGCACAAAATGTTGCGCAGGTTTTCTTGGGATTAAACCTAAAATGTGCGTCTTGCCACGACAGTTTCATCAGTGATTGGACGCTGGAACAGGCGTATAGTTTTGCGGGAATATTTGCAGACTCGACCCTTGAAATCCATCGATGTGACCAACCGACCGGTAAAATAGCACAAAGTAGAATGTTGTTTCCTGAATTGGGAGAAATCACGGTAGATGCACCTACCGCCGACCGACTTAGAGAATTAGCCGACTTCTTAGCACAACCGAAAGACGGACGATTGTACCGTACCCTGGTTAACCGGATTTGGGCACAACTCATGGGAAGGGGGTTGGTAGAACCCGTGGATATGATGGACAACCTACCTTGGAGCCAGGACCTATTAGATTGGCTAGCTTACGATTTTGTCGAAAATGGCTATGATATAAAAAGGCTGATGGAGCAAATTTTAGTCTCAAAAACCTATCAATTGGTGTCGGTTGCTATACAAGATCCTGCCGAATTGGTAAGTGAGGATTTCGTATTTAGAGGTATGGTACGGAGGCGTCTAAGTGCGGAGCAGTTTGCAGATGCCGTAAGTGCATCGTTCTATCCCATTTATACAGATAGTGCAATGGCTAAGAAAATGCTTCCAGCCGATATTATGGAGCGCGCTCCGTTTCCGAGAGCATCCCTGGTTATTAACGATCGTTTTATGACAGCACTAGGTCGACCCAACCGCGAAACGGTAAGTACGAGTAGAATGTCACAAGCCAGTTTAATCCAGGCTTTGGAATTGACCAATGGAACAACCTTCTATGATGCCCTGAAGAAAGGGGCAGAAGCCTGGCGTAGAAAATATCCCGATTCAGGACAGCTGGTGGATGCGCTATTTAAAAATATTTTTGGCCGGGCACCTACCCAGGAGGAATTAAATGTTACACAGAAAGTGCTGGGGGATCATCCCGATGAGTCTAGTATTCAAGATCTGGTGTGGGCAATGATGCTTTCCCCTGAGTTTCAACTTATATTTTGATTAAATATTAATTTTAGGGTTAGATATGCGTTACTTAACCATGAACCGTAGGAGTTTTCTAAAGAATACGAGCGCCGCTACGATCGCTGCTATGGCGGCCGGAGCACCCATACCCTTTTTATCGGGTTGTGGTGAGAAAAAACCGGGTATCGGTGCGACTGCGGATACGGTTATTCTATTATGGATGGCCGGGGGAATGGCACACACCGAAACCTTTGACCCTAAACGGTATACACCTTTTGAAAAGGACATGCCGGGGGAATTAGTGCTAAGTACTTTCAAACCAGTACCTACTGTCTTAGATGATGTTTTTTTCTCGGAAGGTTTGGAATCCATAGGAAGCGTGATGGATCGGGGAACGGTCATTCGTTCTTATGTCGCTGCCGACATGGGACATATATTGCATTCCAGGCATCAGTACCATTGGCACACCTGTTATGAGCCCCCTCAAACAGCAGCAATGCCTCATATCGGGTCTTGGATAGCGCATGAATTAGGTCCTAAAAACCCTGTCATTCCGGCATTTGTAAACATCGGTCAACGTTTTACCGTGGGCGAGGCCGAGGAACTCAAAGCATTCCATACTGCGGGTTTTCTGGGGGCTGAATACGGTCCGTTCCTCATACCCGATCCCAGTCAGGGATTGGAAAGCGTAAGACCGCCAGTCGGAATGGATGTGAAACGATTTGAACGCAGAAATCAGTTATATAACGAGCTAATTAATAAGAGCCCGGTGGGTGAAATTGCCAGTGACTATCAAAAGGAAAGTTTGCGACGTTCGATGGAGCAAGCTTATATGTTGCTCAATTCTCCGGAATCGAAAGCATTTGATCTGAGTTCAGAACCGAAAGAATCCTATGATATTTACAATACTGGTCGGTTTGGACTAGGCTGTTTATTAGCGAAGAGGTTGACCGAGCAAGGAGCACGTTTTATCAGTGTGACGACGGAATATGAACCCTTTATGGGTTGGGATACCCATGAAAACGGACATACTCGCTTGGTTAAAATGAAAGAAATGATTGATCGACCCATTGCGCAATTGATAAAGGATTTGGAAAAAAGCGGGCACCTGGACCGTACCTTAATCGTATTGGCGAGCGAGTTTAGTCGGGATATGATGGTGGAGGGGAGGCCTGATGCGACGGTTCAGGAGCAAGTCAATCAACCTGATATCCTCTCAGATCTTAAATACTATGGCATGCATCGCCATTTCACCGACGGATGTTCAATGTTGATGTTTGGAGGAGGCATTAAAAAGGGATTTGTATACGGTAAAACGGCTGACGAACGACCTTGTAAAACGGTGGAAAATCCGATAAAAATTGATCAGGTACATCAAACGATTTACCATGCTTTGGGAATTCCACCCGAAACGTCATACGAGGTAGAAAAACGGCCGATTTATACTACTCCTGACGGAGAAGGGAAACCGGTGATGGAATTGTTCGCCTAAGCGTTCTTAGTAGGCAAATAAAGATGAAATATTCCGAGCCTTGTTAGAGATGTGCCGCCATGGCGGGGTCACTTATACCATCTTTACCCGTTTCTACCCGACCAGCAAAGCGATACAGATTATTCTGGTAGGTCAACGAAAAATCGTACCAGTTTCCACTCTCTCCCAAGCGCCACATTTTACGAATACCTTTCCCCGGGCTAATTTCGAGTGCGGGATAAGCTTTATAATTGTAGGCATTGGATTGAATAGCAACGCTAATCGGTTGGGTGCTGCCATTATTGATTTCGATGGAAATGCCACCCCGTCTGTTATCGTATTTCAGACGGGTACTTAAAGTAGGTTGATCAAGGGTACCTTTGTAGTGCCTGAAGAAGCCGTTAGGACCGTAAATTTCCAAATCATATTTCCCATCATCAGCGCTGGTATCCCAGGAGTCAGATAGGGATTTACCTCCCTCTACCGTATATCTTCTGGGAATTCGATCCAGATGGTAGACATCGTAAACATGGAATACAGCCCCTTTTTTGCCCTTGTTTTCGAAATGGATTTCGAGCTGCCGGTCCCTTTGATTCATTAGGGTATCCAATTGATAGGGTAGGGCTCTCGAATATCGTATGCCTTTTTCTTGGAAGAGAGGAGAGGGTTGCTCAGGAGCCTCGGGTTTGGGGAGTTTGTTCGATTCCTGATCTAAAATAGGGTAGTCGCGCGTGGAAGGCATTTCCGGGAAGTCGGTCGTTTCCGGATTCGCAAAATTAAAGGCTGATGTCAAGTCACTACAGACAGCACGATGCCAGGGGCTGATAGCGGGAATTTCAATATCGAAACGTTTTTCAAGGAACTGACCCACCGACGTGTGGTCAGCTACCTGGGAGTCTACCCACCCCCCTTTACTCCAAGGAGAAATGATGTATAAGGGTACTCGTGGACCTAACCCCCAAGGGCGTATGGGTCCGGTAATGGTGTCTCTTTCGTCTTGATATGTCCGGGTTCTCAAGGGTTTGCCATTTTGATCCACCGCTCCCCGAACAAAGGGGTCAGGAAAACGTTCGGTGCCCTTGTCGTTGTGAAAGTACATACCGGCAAGCTCCAGCGTGGACTTACCTGCGAGGCTGCCATCTGCGTTATAAGAAGGTACAGCCGGAGCGGGTAGGTGATCGAATAGACCGTCGTTTTCGTCAAACGTTAGAAAGAATACCGTTTTACTCCATACCTCACGATTGGATACTAGTGTTTCCAATACCCGATGGGTGAAGTCCCCACCGCGATAAGGGCTGGATGGGGCTCCCGGGTGTTCGGAATCGTCTTTAGCCGGTAAAACCCAGGAAACAGCAGGCAGTGTATTATTCTTTACGTCCTTTTCCAGATCCTCTAGCGACCAATGCCTCATCCCATTTTCATAGATAGGCGACCCCGGCTTTGCGGAGCGGAAACTTTCAAATGCCAGACAACCATGCATCGCACCCGACCAATTGTTATTGGGGTCTTGATAAATACGCCAAGAAATACCGGCTTCTTGCAGAACGTCGGGGATCGTAGGCCAGGTAAAAGCATTGCCTCGGTATTGATACCCAGGAGTGGGCAGTTTACCGTCTACCCAACACCTTAAATTGACCGGCTCGGAGTCCTGATCCGTACAGTT
>JBAYRB010000210.1:0-5482 GCA_041676905.1 Spirosomataceae bacterium | reverse complement strand
GCGAAGGGTGTCGGGGTAATTTCGTGACAACCCAGAAATGAGTACATCGGCTTCCCCGCTTTCCACCATCATCGAACCAAAATAGTTTCGATTGTACATTAATCGGTGGGCTTCATATTGCGAAAGGCCTTTCCTTTTCCGTTTGTCGTAGAGGCGTGCTGCATATTCTTCGATTTTGGGTTTCACCGATTCGGATTGAAGGGAGATGATGGGTACGTCACTCAATTCCAAATTGTGTTCTCGAATATGTTTCCCAATTACTTTTTCATCGCCCAGGAATATGGGAATAGCAATACCTTCTTCTCGTACCTGGTGAGCTGCTTTCAGAACCTGTAGGTTTTCAGCATCAGCGAATACTACGCGTTTGGGATCGGATTTTGCTTTGTTGATGATAACTCGTGAAAGACGATCAAACTTACCGAGACGAGCGGAGAGCTCGAGTTCATAAGCTTCCCAGTCCTCTATATTTTTTCGGGCTACTCCAGTCTCCATGGCAGCTTTGGCGACCGCCGGTGCAACCGTCGTTAATAGGCGAGGGTCTACTGGTTTAGGTATAATATATTCCCTGCCAAAGGCGATATTTTCCTGATTATAGGCAATATTCACCAAATCCGGCACCGGTTTTTTGGCTAGGTTGGCGAGGGCGTAGACAGCGGCTAGCTTCATTTCCTCGTTAATTTCGGTAGCCCTAACGTCTAAAGACCCCCTGAAAATGTATGGGAAGCCCAAGACATTATTAATTTGGTTAGGAAAATCAGAGCGACCTGTGGCCATAATGATATCGGGTCGGGCTTCTTTGGCCTCCTGGTAGGGGATTTCTGGATCCGGGTTGGCCATGGCAAAAACAATGGGGTTATCTTCCATACTACGGATCATGTCCTTTGTAACGATATTCCCCACCGAGAGCCCAAGAAAGACGTCAGCACCGACAAAAGCCTCGGCCATAGAACTATAATCGCGCTCACAGGCAAAGGATTCTCGAATGGGGTCTAGGTCGGAGCGATTTTTGTGAATACAACCCTCTATGTCGAACATCACAATATGATCAGGGTTTACACCTAACCGTACATACAATCGGGCACAGGAAATGGCCGCTGCTCCTGCCCCCGAGATGACCACCTTGACATCATGGATAGATTTCCCGACCAATTCAAGTGCGTTCAGTAAGGCTGCACCCGAAATAATGGCCGTGCCATGCTGATCATCATGCATGACCGGAATATTGAGCTCTTTTTTTAATTTGGATTCTATTTCAAAACACTCTGGCGAACGAATATCTTCTAAGTTGATTCCACCGAAGGTAGGCTCGAGGATTTTTACCGTTCTGACAAACTCATCGATATCCAGGGTATTAAGTTCGAGATCGAAAACATCAATATCGGCATAAATTTTAAATAACAAACCTTTCCCTTCCATCACCGGCTTCGATGCTTCCGGACCTATATTGCCCAATCCTAAAACAGCTGTACCATTCGTGATTACTGCGACCAGGTTGCCTTTTGTGGTATAAGTAAACGCTTCTTCGGGGTTTTCGGCAATTTCCAGACAAGGGTAGGCCACCCCCGGCGAGTAAGCTAGGGTAAGGTCATATTGAGAATTATATTCTTTGGTAGGAATTACCTGAATTTTTCCAGGACGTCCTTTTGCATGATAGTACAGAGCGTCTTCTTTTCTAACTTTCTTTGCCATTTGTGTCGTGTTGATGGAGGTTCAAAAATAAGAGAGCGAGTCGAAAAACATACAAAAACTTCTATTCATTTTACAGTTTATTGTCGGTTGAATGGTATTATAAGGCGGGTAAAAGAATGCTGATAAGGTAGGAACTTTTAGGAGAAGACAAATGGGATATCCCACGAAACGGAGGAAGGGCATTTTGCTAGATCCATCTACCCTTCAAATGACAAAGGGCATACACAATACAGCTGGTGAAAGTGCATGCCCTGTAGAATATGGAGTGCTGTAATTAGGATGCTACTAATCGCAACCAGAGGGTCAAATTATAATAGGTGGTAACCCTGACAATCTTACCATTTTTCACTTCCAGGAAGGCTGCTGCTGGTAACACATATTTCTGGCCGTGGGCTGGGGGTAGTCCCTCTTCCGCTTTTTTATACGTACCGTTAACCGTAAAAGAGACCGCTATCTTTTTTCCGGATGGTTCGGAGAAGAATGTTAAATCGGAGAGGGATTCATCGTAACTTTCATCCATATGGCTTAGAAAATCACGGAACTTGTCAATCCCTATTCGTGGTTCCTCCGCTTGATTGGGTTCATGTCGTATATTTTCATCGACAAGACCTAGCATCCCCTCCCAATTTTTATCATTAAAATACCTATAATAAGCTTGTACGATTTCTAAACTAGTTGACATAGTTGAATTCCTTTACGCTCGAATTTAATTACCAAAGACTTTTTTTAAGGTTTGACTCACGCGGGCTACGGGATCTTTTCTGATTTTTTTCTCTTCTTCACCGATCAGATGAAAGAGACCATCAATCGCCTTTTCCGTGGCATATTCGTTGAGGTCTGGATTGATTTTTTTTACTAACGGGACTTTATTATAAGCGTTTGCTAAATCCGTATAGTACTTCGTGGTATTATTCTTATCGAGATTTTTCTGTACCACGGGAAAAAAAGTTTCGTAGAGTTGGGAACGGGTTGTCCTTTTTAAATAGTTCGTAGCGGCTGTGTCATCCCCTTTTTAGATCCCGAGGGCATCTTGGATGGTCATTGACGTGATCGCTTGTGTAAAGATAGGAACCGATTCCTTGGCAGCGTCCTCTGCTGCTCGGTTAAGTGAAACAATAAATTTATCGACCTCATTTCCGAGCCCTAATTTTCGTAGGGTGGATTCAGCCCTTTGTAATTCAGGTGGAAGTAACAGTTTGATGGCTTCGTTTTTAAGGAATCCATCTAGCGAAGATGCCTGCTTGGCACCGTTTTGTATGCCTACAGATAAGGCTTCTTTCAGCCCTTTCACTATTTCGTTTTCCGATAAATTGGATGCTTGCTCATTTCCGGAATCCTTGTTGAGAAGACCTCCTATCGTTTTTCCCAGCTGTGCTTGCGTTGGGATGGTATGGATAAATAGCAGCGTAGCGATAAATAGCAGCTTTTTCATAGTTCAAGTTTTACTTCTTAATTGAAATTTAGTTTCCCCCTAAGGGTGTAAGTCGAGGTGGTGCCGTATTTTGAGAAGCCGAAGAATGGCCAAAAACCTTTCTGAGTATTTCGGTAACGCGTGCGGCAGGGTCCTCCCTAATTTTCTTTTCCTCTTCGGCAATTAACAAAAATAGACCATCAATGGCTTTATTGGTAGCATACCGCTTGAGATCCGGATCCACTTTCTGTACAAAGGGTATCTTATTATAAGTATTGATAATATCGGCATAGTGTTTTGTAGCCATGTTCAACTGTAAGGTGCTATCGACTACCGGATAAAAACTATTAAATAAGGCGACGCCTGAAGTTTTTCTAAGGTAGGCAGTTGCGGCGGTGTCAGAACCGTTCAGGATACCCCATGCATCCTGTATCGTCATTGAGGTGATGGCGTCGAAGAAGATCGGTTTCGCCTTTTTAGCGGCATCTTCAGCGGCCCGATTGAGCGAAAGGATGAATTTGTCGACTTCCTTACCTAGCCCGATTTGACGAAGCGCGGTTTCAACTTTTTGCGCTTCGGGTGGCATCATGATCTTGATTAAGGCATTGCCGAAATATCCATCTAATTGGGAAGCCTGATCAGACCCCTTGCTAATCCCTACGCTCAATGCTTCTTTTAAACCTCGCACCACATCGGCACGGGTAAGGGATCCCGAACCTGACTCTTGTAAGAGAGGTCCTAGTGATGCACAGCCCCAAATTGACGAGACTAAGACGACACAAAAGAAAATTTTCCGTATCATGAAAATGAATGATTGAATAAGGTCATTAGTACCTTATTATAAGATGGACGTCGAAAACCGGGTCAGGTAACAATTAATTTCTCGCACAAGAGATGCTCATCCGGTACCTTATTTCTTAAAAACGCTGACGGGGAAAAACTATTTTTTAAGACCTAATTCTCTAAGTCTCTCATCCAGGAACTGACCTGCCGTCATATCGGTATATAATTTGGGGTGGTCAGCATCAATACAACTTTCCAAGCTCGTCAGATCCATTTCCGGGCGTGGATGGAGGAAGAACGGTATGGAATAACGAGAAGTTTTTAGTTTTTCAGCCGGTGGGTTAACCACCCTATGAATGGTAGATTTTAGTTTGTGGTTGGTAAGACGGTCGAGCATATCACCCACATTGACAACGATTTGTTCGGGGAGTGCGGTTATAGCCACCCATTTCCCGTCTCGTCGTAATACCTCCAAACCTTCCGCACTGGCTCCCATCAACAAGGTGATGAGATTGATATCTCCATGTGCGGCAGCTCGAACCGCTCCTTTTTCAAGTAATTCTGGATTTTCGATTGGGAAGTAGTGCAAGGCTCTGAGAATACTGTCTCCCCCCGTTACTTTATCCTCGAAATATTCTTCATCCAAACCTAAATACAGGGCAATGGCGCGCAACAGTATTTTTCCCGTTTGTTCAAAAATACGGTACACTTCGAGCGTATATTTTTGAAAGGATGGGGTTTCATCCGGAAATACATTAGCCGGCATACCGGGTGAAGGGTTGGGCTGGCCGATATGGTAAAACTCCTTCAAATCGGCTACTTTAAAACCTTTCGCAGTCTCTTTACCCTTGCCGACATAGCCTCTTTGGCCGGCTAAGTGCATAAATTCGTAGTTACTTTTAACGGATTCCGGTAGGTCAAAAAAAGCTTTCACAGCATCGTAAAGTTGCTGACGAAGGTCTTCAGTCAAACCATGATTTTTAATCGCTACGAATCCGATCGTATTGAAAGCATGGCCAAGGTCAGCTACAAACTGAGCTTTTTTCTCAGCATTACCCTTTGTAAAATCGGCTAGATCGAGCGATGGAATCTGATCCGGCAACGCGTTGCTCATACGAATTACAGTTTAATAGGTCGTTTGTTGAAATTGAAGTAAGTCAACGGGTTCTTTACGCTAGTCCGAACGCCGTTTTGATGGTATCTACGTAGTCCAGTTTTTCCCAGGTAAATAGTTCCACCTCCATTTTTAATACGTCACCGTTGTAGGCCTTGAATTCCTTTGTAACGACCTCATTTTTCCTTCCCATATGACCGTAGGCGGCGGTTTCCGAGTAGATTGGATTCCTGAGTTTCAGCCGTTGTTCTATGGCATATGGCCTCATATCGAATAATTCGCAAAGTTTAACTGCGATTTCACCGTCGGTCATGTCTACTTTTGCCGTGCCATAGGTATTTACGAACACGCCACAGGGTTTAGCTACGCCGATTGCATAGGAGATTTGCACCAGCATTTCGTCGGCAAGTCCGGCGGCGACCGCATTTTTCGCAATATGACGGGTGGCATAAGCGGCTGAACGGTCTACCTTTGAAGGGTCTTTT
>JBAYRB010000209.1:0-5503 GCA_041676905.1 Spirosomataceae bacterium | reverse complement strand
TGATCACGATTTTCATGCTCTGGCCTCCCAATACGTAGCTGGGTCGAACCAGCAAAGGAAAGCCTAATTCTTTGGAAAGTTCGACGGCCGCATCCGATGTCCTTACCGTTCCGAATTTAGGGTATGGGATTCCTAAATCCCGTAACAAAGCCGAGAATCGTCCCCGGTCCTCTGCCCAGTCGAGGGAGTGGAAGCTGGTTCCGATGATTTTTATGCCGTATTTATCGAGTTTCTCAGCCATTTTCAAAGCGGTTTGGCCGCCCAACTGCACGATAACACCCTCCGGTTTTTCATGTTCGATGATATCATAGACATGCTCCCAGAAAACTGGTTCGAAATAGAGCTTATCCGAAATATCCGGGTCGGTAGAAACCGTTTCTGGGTTACAGTTGATCATGATCGCCTCGTACCCCGATTCCTTAGCGGCTAATACCCCGTGCACGCAGGAATAATCAAACTCAATACCTTGCCCAATCCGATTAGGACCAGATCCGAGTACCACCACCTTCTTTTTATCCGATACAACTGATTCGTTGTCGGGTTCGTTTTCATGAACATTGAAAGTCGAGTAATAGTACGGAGTCTGTGCGGGGAATTCAGCAGCACAGGTGTCGACGCACTTAAAAGCGCGTTTGATGCCAAGCTCTTTACGTCGGTTATATACCTTACTTTCTTTTACACCGAGTAGGTGTGCGATTTGGCGATCCGCATATCCTTTTTGTTTGGCTTTTAGCAGTAATTCCCTGGGGAGTTCCTCTAGTTCATACCCTTCGATTTCTTTTTCAATATCGATCAATTCCTCAATTTGACGCAGGAACCATTTGTCGATTTTGGTAAGACTTTGTATGGTATTGAACGACAAGCCCAGTTTGAAAGCGTCGTAGATATGGAAGAGACGATTCCAGCTTGGGTGTTTTAGGCTGTGCTTAATGGCTTCGAGATCACGCAATTCACGCCCGTCTGCACCGAGACCATTTCTTCTAATTTCGAGTGATTGACAAGCTTTCTGCAGAGCTTCCTGGAAGTTGCGTCCAATTCCCATCGCTTCACCAACGGATTTCATTTGAAGACCTAGGGAGCGATCAGCGCCATGGAATTTGTCAAAGTTCCAGCGAGGAATTTTGACGATGACATAGTCGATAGTTGGTTCAAAAAAGGCCGATGTGCTTCCGGTAATGGGATTGATCAATTCATCCAAATTATAGCCAATCGCCATCTTGGCTGCAATTTTTGCGATGGGGTACCCGGTTGCTTTGGACGCCAGCGCCGATGATCTCGAGACCCGAGGATTAATTTCGATGGCGATTATTTCGTCTGTTTCCGGATTCACAGAGAACTGTACGTTACAACCTCCAGCAAACTGACCGATGCCATTCATCATTTTGAAGGCAAGGTCTCTCATTTTTTGATAGAGGGTATCGGGGAGGGTCATAGCGGGTGCAACGGTGATACTGTCCCCCGTATGTACGCCCATCGGATCGAAGTTTTCGATCGAACAGATAATTATGGTATTACCGGCTCCGTCACGAAGCAGTTCTAATTCATATTCTTTCCAGCCAAGTACGCTTTGTTCTACCAATACTTCATGGACGGGGGAAGCATGCAAACCAGCGGTAAGGGCTTTGTCAAATTCTTCAGGCGTCTCCACAAATCCACCGCCTGTACCTCCTAAAGTATAAGAAGGACGGATGACTAGGGGGAAGCCAATCTCTTGTGCTATTTCTTTACCTTCCAAAAAAGAGCGAGCCGTACGACCTTTACAAACGCCCACACCCAGCTCTAACATTTTCAGCCTGAACTTTTCTCGATCTTCTGTGGTCTCGATCGCGTGGATGTCGACGCCGATAATTTTTACATTGTATTTTTTCCAGATGCCTGCCTTGTCACACTCAATCGCTAAGTTGAGGGCTGTCTGCCCACCCATTGTAGGTAGTACCGCATCGATTTTGTGTTTTTCAAGGATTTCGATGATGTACTTCTTTTCCAGCGGCTTGAGATAAACATGATCCGCATTGATCGGATCCGTCATAATGGTAGCCGGATTGGAATTGATCAAAATAACCTCAATTCCCTCTTCACGTAGCGAACGAGCGGCCTGTGAGCCTGAATAATCAAATTCGCAGGCCTGACCGATAATGATCGGACCGGAACCTATAATCAGTACGGACTTAATGTCTTCGTTTTTTGGCACTTTATTGAGATTTTAAAATGGGTATTTAAAAATTATGCAAAGTTAGGCTTCGATTCCCGTTTGTGCTAACTATTTTTCATTTAAATGTAAATGCCACCAAATTAACAGGTGTATTCTGTTGAAGTAATTCATTCAGTCAGAAAGAACCCGAGTTAGCAATTATCCCCGGTAATAACGTTTCTAGACCCGATTGAGACCTGGTCAGGTATGGCTGGTCTGTTAACAGAACGAACATTTTCATTGCGATTAAATTGGAGTGCATTAAACTTTTCCGAACGGCTGTCATTGTAAAGGCATAAAAAAACCGCTCCTGATCAATCATAGAGCGGTTTTTTTAAATTTTCTAGTTGGCCGACAAGGACTCGAACCCTGAATAAAACAACCAAAATGTTCTGTGTTACCATTACACCATCGGCCAATCCGTATTCTGGCTGCAAAAGTAGCTGAAAGCGCAATAGGTGTCAAGGATTAGGCGTATTTTTTTTTCAAAGGTAGAAGCATTTTTGTTTTTATCCTTGAGTAACGATTCTATGCGGCGCTAATTCCTAGGTTTGATTATTTGCTTGCACCGCTTTCGATGGATGCGTCAATTTCAAGGAATGTTGTTAGCTTCGCAATCACATTCCCAAGATTCATTTCTGAAGTATATGCCAAGTTCAAAAATGATTGTCCGAATTTTTACCTTTTGTATCGCCATTTTATTTTCTACCACTCCATTTTTCGGTCAGACCGAGACGGTTGCTATTGAGGATTTATACGTACGAGACCCCTATATTTTACCCAACCCGAACACGGGTGAGTACTATATGTACAAAGCGGGAGATGTCAAAAATGAGAAAGGGAACCAAGTTAAGGGAGTGGTTGCGTATAAGAGTAGGGATTTGAAGACTTGGATAGGACCCGTCACTGTTTTCGCGACACCCGAGGACAACTGGGCACCTGGGCCAATATGGGCACCGGAAGTGCACCATTACAATGGGAAATACTACCTATTCGCTACCCTAAATACTCATGTAGAATGGAAAAAGAAGGAAGACGGTTGGCCTAATTACACGCATAGGGGTACACAGATTTTTTGGGCGAACTCGCCCCTAGGACCATTTTTACCTTTCGACCGCATTCCACATACACCCCTAGACGAGATGGCACTGGATGGAACACTCTGGATCGAAAATGGTGAGCCCTATATGGTTTATTGTCATGAATGGGTCCAGGTAACGGATGGAACCATGAAAGTAGTGAAGCTAAAGCCTGATTTGTCGGCACCTGCCGAAGCACCCATTCGTCTTTTTAATGCGTCATCAGCCGAATGGTCAACGGGTTCACGCCATAAAGACGGCCGTGTATCCTATGTAACCGATGGTTGTTTTTTGTATAAAACTAAGTCGGGAAAGCTTTTGATGATATGGTCCAGCTTTAAAAATGGACAATACGCTATCGGCGTTGCAACCTCATATACCGGATCAGTTTTAGGTCCATGGGAACAACAGAAAGAAACACTTTTTGATCAACATGGAGGGCACGGAATGCTCTTTCAAACCTTCGATGGCCGGTTAGTGCTCACCTTCCATAGTCCTAATTCTCCCGGTGGATCGGAAAGAGCACAGTTTTATGAAATTGAGGACCAGGGTGATACATTAGTATTGAAAGGGCGATTGTAATCTCACCCTCTAACTTTCCATCAAAATTCGAGAGAGCTTTAAAAATACACCATTAGTCCAGCCGAATCCGTCCTGATTAGGATATTCTCCGCCCTGGGCGTCTTCCAGGCGATGAAGCATATTGTATTTTTCGGTCATTTTCCCCGTCTTGTTGTAGACCATCCGATTCACTTTTAACCATCGACCGATCCCTTCACGGGCAAGCTCTGTATATCCGTAATTCTCAAGACCTTTAAACACCATCCAGTGCAGGGGTGCCCAGCCGTTGGGTAAATCCCATTGTTGACCGCTTTCGCATAAGGTGGTTACAAACCCCCCTAAGCAGAGAAATTGCTCTTGCAAGGCTTTGGCGACGCCTGCTGCTTGTTCTGCAGAAGCGACTTGGAAGAAAAGAGGGTAAACACCTGCCAGGGAAATGGCTTGACTGGTTTGGTTTTCGACCCAATCGAAGTCTTTGAAAAATTGATCATTCTCACACCAAAAATAGCGGTGTAATGCATTGAATCTTGACGTTGCGCTTTGGGCGACAAATTCGGTAAAGTCATCCGCTCGTTGCCGCGAACTGTAATAGTTCAAAAGCGTATTTTCTATATTCAGGATCAGGCAATTGAGATCAACTGGTAGTATATCCGTGGTATGAATATTTACCATTTCCAGTCCATTTTTAAACCAGCGACTGCTAAAATCCCAACCCGATTCAGCTCCGGCTCGTATATGACGGAAAACCTCTTTGGTATTTCTACCCGATTGACGGCCTACTTCTACATCTTCGCGATAAGATTCTGGGCGGGGCATTGCGTAATCATCCCAATAACGGTTTAGTAAAGTTCCGTCAGGAAGCCTAACCACCCTCGATTCACTGGGGTTGTCTTCCGTAACCAACTCATGCCCTTTCATCCAAAATTTATATTCTTTTTCTAGAAACGGGATATATCTATCCCATACGGCGGGCCCTTTGTGGTTGGCCAAGATACCGATCATTAACGCAAAAACCGGGGGTTGTGATCGGCCTAGGTAATAAGTCCGGTTGGCATTAGGAATGAAACCGAATTGTTCGATGAGAAAGGCGAAATTTTCTAAGATGCTTTCGATCAAATCAATCTTGCCGTTTTCTTCTAAACCCAGAGCCGTAAAATAACTATCCCAGTAGTACAATCCTCTAAAGCGCCCACCCGGTACCACATAGGGATGTGGAACGGGGATGAGGGAGCTACCACTTTCAAATTGGTGCTCTCGGGTCAGAATGTCCCACAAGGATTCGATATGTTCTTCGATCGAACTTTCTAAGTTGGTCTCATAGTGTTGCGGAATGAAATCGGGTAGGTCGAAATTGTCTAATAAAAAGTGCGCCAGGTCAAAGGCGGGCAACTCTTTTTCAATTTCGTATTTCTTTATGATTTCTTGAGCAGGAAATTTCGGAACACAGTCATTAAAGGTAATGGAGTCGGAAAAGATGCCACTCATTTGAATGTCCACAAACAGGTCCCCAAATTCCCGGAGATAATCCAGTTTATGGGTAATCTGCACCTGTGTTGTTGGCTGCATAGGCAATGTTTTTCAGAGTTTAATTACACCAGTTGTTTCAAAAACGGTAATACGTCTTTCTGGCTAGGCAGATGGTTTTTGGCAGCCGATAATGCTTCCCCAATTT
>JBAYRB010000208.1:0-5503 GCA_041676905.1 Spirosomataceae bacterium | reverse complement strand
CATTTCAACCTGCGCAAATTGATGCTCGGCAAAATTGAGCCGATCGAGTAAAGCAGCGATTAGTTTAATCCACTCCGCCCTGCCTAGTGGGGTAGTTTCCATCCATTCATAATTCTCTATTACTTTCACCCCCGACTTACGCAGGCTTTCTATGGACGTTTGATCGGTTTCACTTCCTCCTGTCACAATCAAAACCTCCGGTTGCAAGGCTACCACCTTTTCTTCGTCGAGTTTCAATCCATTGTGTATTTCCTCGAGGGTCCCCTGTTGGAATTTCTCTTTCACCCTTCGAGCAAAAATCTGATTTCCACTACCCACGCCTACCAGGGCATCCCAGGCTTCGAGTCGATCAATGGCGCCAACATGGGAACTCGCCGTCACAGCCATCGTTCGAACCGGAATAGGGATAATTTGATCTTCCCGGAAGCCTTGGGGAGCTGCTTCCCCCCGCCGGATCAATGCAAATTGAATAGTGTCGTTAAGGATAGAATTCCGGGAAAAAATACTTAATAATAAATAGTTCTTTTGCGTAGTTAATTGAAAACCCTTTGCATAGGTAACTCGTCCGTCCCCGAGGAGTGAAACGGTCACTGGCGAAGAATCCAACCTCGAATCAGTCGTACATCCTCCCAGAAGAGCAAAGGCTAAACAACACCCAACAAAGAAACCGGATTGAGTCATAAGTCAAAATAAGATTGCTACGGTTAAGGCGCAAATTTAATAAGGAAGATACAGGATTTAGATGGAAAATATATCATTCTGCCACAATCGATAGATTATAGATAGAAATTGTAGAAAGTGATGTGGAAGTAATTAATATGCGTCAAATATCGCCCAAATATTAGATAAAATATCTAACTAGGTTGTTTTATTTTTGCAATCAGAATTAAATCTGAACCGTTGGGTAATTTTTAGGTTTTAAAAGGAAGAATGTTACGCTCAAAAATTGAAAATAAGGCATCTGGGATCCTACTTTATGGTCTTACGCCTCCTAAGGCTGGTCATTCGGAGGAAAAATTACGGGAGATTTCCGCGCGTCATATCGAGAGAATTAAGGATTTGGCAATCGATGGCGTCGTATTGTATGATATTCAGGACGAATCGTGTCGAAATTCTGCTCCGCGGCCTTTCCCTTTTATTGAAACCCTACATCCTCTGAAATACAGTTCGTCCTATTTGAAGGATTTAAAATTTCCTAAAATTATCTACAGTGGTATTGGTAGGTTTAATTCAGCAACTTTTGAAAATTGGCTCGAGGCTCACAATTCAGATTTAGATTTTCTGGTGTTAGTGGGGACCCCGTCCCGCCGAAGTGATCAAAATTTGGCGCTTCACGATGCCTATCAAATAAGACAACAGAAAATCGTCTCCCATATATTAGGAGGGGTAACCATCCCCGAGCGCCATGTCAGGAAACAAGACGAACATTTAAGAGTTGTTTCCAAAACGGTAGCGGGCTGTGCCTTTTTCATTTCACAATGTGTCTATAATGTAGAAAACGCCAAAAATTTTCTGAACGACTACTGTAGCTATCTGAAGAACCAGGGCGAAGAACCGGTGCCCATCATCTTTACGGTAACACCTTGTGGTTCGCAGAAGACTCTCCAGTTTATGGAATGGTTAGGGATAGAAGTTCCGGTATATTTAAGAGAAGAGTTAGAAAGCTCGACCGATATGTTAACCCGATCGGTGGAGGTTTGTCAGGGCATCATCGATGAATTAATCGAACATGCCAATGGTTTGTGTGTACCGATCGGTTTTAATGTCGAAAGTGTTGCAATTCGCAAAGACGAGATCAATGCATCGATTGCTCTCGTCCAATATATAGCTAAAAAATGGAATCGAATTAGCTCTTAAACTTATAGGATAATAAAGGGTTTTGGGCTGAAACAGAGTACAAAGATCAGCAATGCCAAGATTCCCAGGATAATTCGGCCTGCCCCCAGAGGTTTATTATCGTAGGTTTCCGGATGGGAAATTCCAAGGAATCTGCCCAAGAGGAATAAGAATAACAGGAACCCAGGATACCCGCTGATGTCGGGAAAGATGTAATTAATTCCGAATTGAACGAGTATAATACTGAGGCTAAGAATAACGGCGTTTAATGGGTTTTCGAACATCCTCCGGAAGCAAATGAAAAGAAAACCCGCATATAGTGTTAGTGAAAATAGCCCACTATAAAATTCCTTTTCGGAGAATTTTGAAAATTCATCTAGGGTATAGAGACCTAGTCCGACATAGGCTACAAACAAGGTAAATAGGGTGGGGGCTACCACGTCGAAATACTTTTTCCCTAGTAACCCATAGAGAATATGGCCACCGTCGAGTTGACCGATAGGTATTAGGTTCAAAGCGGTGAAGAACAAGGCCAAGTATCCGGCAAAAAGATAGGGGTAGTGAATGATTTCAAATTGGTGGGGTAGCAGCTCAGGATCTGCCACATAGTGCTTAAACCACCAAAAAATGATATTGTCACCCAATGCGATATTTCCAGCGGGGTTATCATAAACAAAATGAGGGTAGGCCAGTCCATGTTCCAAATATTCGGGATGGATCGTGAAAATATGTTCTGGTGGGGGCAGATGGGTGAACCCATACCACAGCAAACCTAATGCGGCTATAAAACCAGCCAACGGGCCTGACACCCCGATATCAAAAAATTTAATGCGGGAATAAACAGCATCCTTGATCCGAATAAAGGCACCCATAGTACCGATACTGGGTGATATCCCAAACCATAGAGGTATGTAGTAGGGTAAGGAAACTCTTACCTGGTGTTTTCGTGCAGTGAAGTAATGACCGAACTCATGAATAGTGAGTACGCCCAGGAAGGGAATTGAGAAATGAAATCCTTGTAAAAATTCATCCCATCCTAACTTGTTCTCTACTAAGACGAATAGATTTCCAAACATCCATTCAGCACCTGCTAATGTTGTGGTAATCAGTGTTATAATAAACAATAGGAGTTGGGTCAGTAACGTGCGATTTTGATCAGACATAAGGAGTCAGATATTCGATAATGGTAGATGGTTTTTGAACATGGATTACTTTAATACCCAGTTCTTTTGCGGCGTTGGTATTGGCAAGATTATCATCCAGAAAAAGGGTCTGTTCGGGTATAATATCGGCCATTTCTAACACTTTTCGATAGATGTCGTGATCGGGCTTCATATACCCCAATTCGTAGGAAAGAAAGACCTTTTCGAACAGGTGGTTCAGTTGGGCGATCCCCGACACCTCCCTTATTATTTCATTGACCCGACGGATATGGATACTACTGGTATTGCTCAACAAGAAAAGACGGTATTTTTGAGCTAATTTATGTAACAGCTCAATGCGAGCGGGGGGAATGTCCAACAATAACGTATTCCATGCATTGTCGATCTCAAGGTCGGTCAGGTGAGGCATCTCCAAGATATTCCTGACGAGCTGACGAAATTGCGGCTCACTAAGTTTCCCGGTTTCGAATTTTCGGAATATTTCGTTTTCGTTAAATATTTTGCCTAGCTCCGCAATTGAAAGCCCACTCAGTTCTGCAAAAGCTTGAAAGGTTAATGGAATATCTATGTTGAGGATGACGTCTCCGAGATCGAAAATGATATTTTGGATATTTTCTTTTTTCATAGGGGATAATATAGTTCGGCCTTGAGCTAGTCGGCCTGTCATTTTTCAAAGCTAGGAACAATTATATAATTGTTTCAATGTATTTCAAGTTTTAGGAACAGGAAGATCGCTTTTGCATACATTAAATTTATAAAAATAGGGATCTCCCCTCGGAAAAGTGGTGGTTAGTCGCTTTTCATTAATTTAGCGTCATGATACCTTCGGTTGATAAAAATCCGTTGCGTATATCAAATGAACAAGGGAATGGATACAGTATTAGACATAGAGAAGTTGCCCGTAATGGAGGCATTTTATACCTTACAGGGAGAGGGTGCTTTCAGTGGGCATGCTGCCTATTTTATTCGGCTAGGGGGATGCGATGTCGGTTGTCATTGGTGTGATGTAAAAGAATCCTGGGATGCATCCTTACATGACCAATTAACTTTGGATGAAATCATCGCGGGTGCTTTGCAATATCCTGGTCGACTTGCAGTTATTACGGGAGGAGAACCCCTAATGTATAACCTGAATGCCCTGACAAATCGTTTACGCCAAGCGGGTTTCAAAACTAATATCGAAACTTCGGGGGTGTATCCCGTTAGCGGCCATTGGGACTGGATATGTTTTTCTCCCAAAAAATTTAAAGAACCCTGTGAAGACATTTACGCTAGGGCAAATGAATTAAAGGTAATCGTTTACAACCGAAGTGACTTTGACTTTGCTGAGCAACATGCGGAACGGGTAGGAAAGGATTGTCATCTGCTCTTGCAGCCCGAATGGAGTAGGCGGGACAAAATGATGGAAGAAATCATCGAATACATTAAGGGTCATCCGAAATGGAAAATGTCTTTACAAACCCATAAATACATGAATATTCCATGATGAGATGGATGGTGATTTGGCTTGGGGTCCTCGTTGCGCTTTCAGGAAATGTTTATGCGCAAAAAGGTTTGAGTCGAAAGGCACGGGATCTGGACGAAAAGGCATCCAAAGCCTGGGAAGCGCGAGATTTGAACAGTGCAAAAACCCATTATCAGCAACTCGTTAATCTTGAACCCCAGTGGGTACCAGCCCATATTCGTTTAGGGCAAATTTTTGAATGGGAAAAACAAACGGAGCTGGTCCAATTCCACTATAAGCAAGCCGTTGAATTAGCCCCGGACTCAGACGAAATAATACCCGCCCTCCAATGGCTTGCTAAGGATGCTCAGGCAAGGGAGGACTATAAAACGGCTGCTAATTACTGGAAAAGTTTATTGAATCGATTGGAAGGCCGCAAAAGCAATTCGCTCCAAAGGCTGGCCAAAAGTCAATTAGAATCGGTTGAATTCGCTCTTTCCGCTCTTGAAAATCCTGTACCCATTGAAAGAAAACCGCTGAGCGATACCGTCAATCGGATGCAGTTGCAATTCTTTCCGGTCCTTACAGCTGACCAGGAAACCCTTATTTTTACCGGGTTAAACGAAGGTGGAAACGAGGATATATACATTTCAAAATTTGAAAATGGTCGTTGGTCGCTACCAGCCTCTTTGTCACCGAACATAAACACCGACAGTAATGAGGGCACCTGTACCATTTCAGCCGATGGGCATACCCTGGTTTTCACCGGTTGTAACCGTCAAGATGGATACGGCAGCTGCGATCTCTATATTACTTATTGGAAAGGCGGAAAGTGGTCCGTACCAGAAAATATGGGTGAGAAGATTAGTACCCGCTACTGGGAATCCCAGCCTTCCTTATCAGCCGACGGCACTGTTCTTTATTTTGCCTCCGATCGACCCGGCGGACAGGGTAAGGCGGACCTATGGAAAACCGAACGCAATGAAAATGGAGAATGGGGGGAGCCAGTTAACCTGGGACCTACGATAAACACCCCTGAGGATGAAAATGCCCCCTTTAT
>JBAYRB010000207.1:0-5506 GCA_041676905.1 Spirosomataceae bacterium | reverse complement strand
GCTGCAGGTCCTTTCAAAATAGTCATCGACTCAATGTCGTCTGGGTTGACGTTGGCTGCACCATCGCTTCGGTTGATGGCACCAAAGTCACTACCTACCTGTGAACCTACGGAGTTATCGATGGGTACCCCGTCTACAACAAAAAGGGCGTTGTTACTACCTGCTAATGAGCGGTTTCCTCTAAGTACAACTCTCGTAGCAGAACCGGGTCCCGATGAACCTTGGGTAACGACCAACCCCGCAACTTTACCCGAAAGGGTGTTAACGAAGTTTGCATCCCGAACATCCGTCAATTGTTTTCCATCGAGTTGCTGGGTGGAGTAGGTCAACGTTTTAGCTTCCCGTTCTATACCGAGAGCCGTTACCACGATTTCGGATAGAGCAGTTACGTCTTCCGACAAGGTAACATTAATCACACTCCTCCCACCAATGGCGATGTCTTGCGATGTAAATCCAATAAAAGAGAACGTCAGTGTACTGTTTCCAGAGGGGGCATTGAGGCTGTATTCGCCATTCTCGTTCGTACTAGTACCCGTAGTCGTATTCTTTACAATTACGTTAACACCAGGCAAGGGGGCACCGTTGGTGTCAGTTACTTTTCCACTCACTGCAAAGGACTGGGCCATTGCAGTGTTGACTGCGGAAAATAAAATAAAACATAGAAATAGTCCCACAAGCGAGCCAAATCGGCCAAATCGATTGTGTTTTTCAAAGAGTCGTGATTTTAGCACAACTTTTGACAATGGGTTAAAATGAGTAATTACGGACATGTTTTTGTCATTTTCGTTGAAGATTTATTTTATAAAAATAGGCATTACAAATATATTGTTTGGTCTTGTCCATACCATGTACTTTTTTGTGTTTTGCTGATACAATTTTTCAGAAAAAACTCATTTTAAAGAGAATTAGGCGGGAATGTTTTTGAAATATCGTATCAGCTCATCCAACGAGCCTACTCCGTTAAATGTTTAATCAGGAATCTGGAAAGGGGGGCGTAATTCGTTTGCCTAGCAGGTCGGCAGGAGACTTTATATAATATACGTTTGAAAAAAAAGGGTGTGCGAGAAAACAAAATCTCACACACCCTCATGATAGGTTAGAAATTGCTACGATTATTGATAACCCTCGTTTTGGGTCAAGTTGGCATTGACCGCCAGCTGCTGGCTAGGGATAGGGTATAGCAAATACTTGACATCCGAAACTTGCGGCTTTTCTTGACGGGGGTCAAGAAACTTTCCGAATCGGATCAAATCCTGGCGACGCCAGCCTTCCCAATATAATTCGCGGGCCCTTTCATCGAGCAAGATTTCCAAATTAATAGTTGCGAGTTCGGCTGCATTTCGATTACGGCGGATAGCGTTTACCAATTCCAAGGCCTCTGCTTCATTTCCTCCCGAACGAAGTAATGCCTCCGCTTTCATCAATAACACGTCACTATAACGCAGAACCACCCAATCATTATTTCTCTGGCCTAAAGATGCAAAATCAAAGGGATACTTTAATACCCGAATTCCGGCAGTTTCGAGGGTATTCCCACTGGTTCGAATCGTGACTTCACGGGTGAAAACGAGCGGTTGACTTGAGGGGTTTCTTGCCATTAAAGGTTGGCTAGTCACCCAACTATATTGTTGGCCTACGAAAAAGCCTGTATTTTGAATTTTATATCCCTTGGTCCGGTTTGAAGTAGTGTCGGACGGATAATCGTAGTATATGCCCAGGCGTTCATCACCCTCCTCGAACTTGTCGTAAAAATCGGGTAGGGTAGCCCATCCATTCCATCCCCCAGGGGTCATATTATAGTGGGCTATGGTATAATACGCGCGGTCGACACCTCCTCCTCTTTCGCCTTCTTTATTATAAAGGGTAAAGATATTTTCAGTGGATTTGACATCGTTGTCGGGTGCGAAATTATCGAAGTATTTTCCCGGAGGAGATATCATATAACCCGTTACTTGATCCGCAAGGCTAATTACTTGATTCATATCCGCTGCATCGAAAGTCGGGTTTTGTCGATTCAAAAAAGCGCCTTTGTTGAGGTACACCTTCATTAGCAATGCCCTTGCGGCGTTTTTATTAGCGATATAGGCAGGACCAGCATCCGGCAAATCATTCATTATCGCATTCAGCTCTGAAATGATGAAGTCGATAGCCTCTTGGCTCGACAAGGTTTTAGGTAATAGCCTGAAATCTTCCAGATCTTCGCGATAGGGGACTACCCCCCAGAGGTCGAGTACATCAAAGACGGCAAGGGCACGAATAAAGCGTGCTTCTGCAGCTTGTTGGGGACTAGGGCTATAGCGGAGTACATTGGAAGATTGATAGATGGCTGTCATTAACCCTCCAAATGTGTTGCTCATATAAGAGTTGTCGGCATTCCAAGTGTGCAGATGTAATGCACGGTGAATTCCGTTATCGTCCCAGTCGCCGCCTCGAGTTGGGGCAATGGCAGCATCTGTAGATAATTCTTGAAGACACCATCGGTTATTGTGTTGATAAGGACTATTAAGGGTGTTATACGCTCCTATGAGTAATTGGCCTGGGTCTATATTTCCCGTTACACTTTCCTCTAGATCACTTCTTAATTGTTCATCCAGATCGGTACAAGCAAAAAGCAGGCTGCCAAAAAGAGTGGCAAGGGCGATTTTTATATTCAGTTTCATATCCATTTCGGTTTTAATTTACAGTGAGAAATTTACTCCTAAGAGAAATGTACGAGAGGTGGGGTAAGGTAGGTATTCAATACCTAGTGAAGGTATACCGCCCGATCCTCCATCTGTATTCACTTCAGGGTCAAATCCGTTGTATTTTGTAAATACAAATAGGTTTTGACCTGTTAGGGAAACCGTGAGTCCTCTAAACACATTGCCAATATTTCCGAAATTGTAACGCAGGGTCGCATTACCCATCTTGAGGTAGTTGCCTTTTTCCAGGTAACGAGTGGATGGAGCTGCCGAGTTGGATGAAGATTCTTTGAGGGACTTATCAAAGAATACCTTGGCCATATTTCGAGCCGGTAGGTTATTAATTCCCAAAACGGTTGCGAAGGTATTGTTAAAGATATAGTGCCCGAATGTGCCGTTCATGTTGATGGTAGCCGAGAATTTTTTATAGGTTAAATCCGTAGAAATACCCAATAGATATTTAGGGTTGGGGCTACCGACGTAAAATTTGTTTTGGGCTGGGTCGATGGACGAGCTGGCTTGTCCGTCAGGTCCTTCATACATACTTGTTCCTGTGGCGGGATCGAGCCCAGCATAACGGGCGAGGTACCAAACATTTAAAGGCTGCCCGCTGACCATTCGTTGACCCAATACTCCTGAGAAACCTTGTCCCCTAAGGTTGGCTGTTTCATAGAAACCAGGAAGCCCTGATACGCTATTATCTAAATAGGTGCCATTCAATCCCAGATTCCAAGTCAGGTGTTGGGTTTCGATTAATGCTCCAAAAAGCGAAAGCTCCCATCCTTTGTTAACAATTTCACCGTCTAGGTTTACCCAGATTCTACCGCTGGGCGCTGGTTGTGCTAAGGTCCTTTCGAACAACGCATCGGTGGTAACTTTTCTGAAATATTCGAGGGACCCGGTGACTCGGTAATTGAATAAGGCAAAGTCAATACCAGCGTTCACTGTATTGGAGCTTTCCCATTTCAAGTCGGGATTGCCATAGTTGGCTTGCGAGATACTTTGCACCCCAAAAACATAGCGATCCTTCGATGCGCCCGATGGGAATTCGCGATTTCCTGTTTTTCCCCATCCTAACCGTAGTTTTAAGCTAGGCACGAAGCTATTGTCCTTTAAGAATTCTTCACTCGATAGGTTCCAAGCTACCGCTAAGGAGGGGAAATTCGCGTACCGATTGTTGACCCCAAATTTGGTCGAACCATCTCTACGCAGGGTTCCGGTGAAGAGGAAACGATCCTGATAATTCAGGCCTACCCGCACAAACACGGATTGCAGTTCATTGGTAGGTGAGCGATAGGAGTTCGCCCCCCGGTTGTTGGCAATTGAATATCCCAAATAATCGTAAAAATCTAGGCCAACATCCGTAAATCCACTACCACTGGAAGAATTCCAGGTATTTTGATAACTAAGATATTCATAACCCGCTACGGCATTGAGGTTAAAATCGGGGTTAAGATCCTTGTTAAAAGACAAGGTGTGGGTGAGTTGTTGGTTGGTCTCCTGATTATTGTTGATAAATGCGAATCCGTTATTAATGGTTGCTGGATCCAATATACCCCCCAATAATCGACCTTTCCGCAATCCCATTTGGCGGGTGACACTGTAAAGAACCTTATATTCCAGGTCGTTCGTAATCTTGTAGGATGGAGCAATACTGGCAACCAGGGTGTTCACATTGGCCAGATCCTTATAGGTATGCAAACTTGCCAGTGGGTTGGGCGTAATCGGGTTAATGTATGTGAAATTCCCATTCGCATCTTTCAATGGCCGGGTGGGGTTCCAGGCTAAGGCTTGTGAAATTAAATTACCTTCAGCCCCGGCGAAGACGTTGACAGGGGCAATGGATTCGTCGGTCTGAGAGAATAACGCATTGAAATCCAGTCCCAGTTTTTTGCTTTCTAGGAAGCTAAAATTGCTATTGATACTCGCCGTATATTTTTTTAGACCCGTGGTTTTGATGATGCCTTTTTGGTCCATATATCCCGCAGAGATGCGATACCGGGCACGATCATTCCCACCGCTGATGGCTAACGAATAGTTTTGTACAGGTGCAGTTCTAAGTATTTCTGAAAATGCGTCGACTTCACTACCGTAGTCAGAACTAGCGGCATCGTCGGGTGTATAGAATTGTAATGCTTCTCTGAACTCTGCGGGGGTAAGTACCCTGGGTTTTTTAAGAATATTGGAAAAACCGGCTGAAGCATTGAAGCTAATGGACGGGGCTCCACTTGCCCCTCTTTTGGTCGTAATGATCACCACACCATTGGCTCCTCGCGATCCGTAAATAGCGGTGGCCGAGGCATCTTTTAATACGTCCATACTAGCGATATCGTCAGGATTGAGATAGGCGAGTGGGTTTCCACCATCGGTACCAAAACCGCCACTACCTCCGGGTCGCGCCGAAGTACCCGACAAGGGAATTCCGTCCAGCACAAACAAGGGATCATTTCCCGCCCGGATCGAGGAATTCCCTCTGATTCGAACGGTAGATGCACCCCCCGGTTGGCCGGTATTGTTAATCACCATAACGCCGGGTGTACGTCCCTGGATCAACTGGTCAGGAGCGGTGATGATCCCCTGGTTGAAATCCTTAGGTTGGAGAGATGCCACGGATCCGGTGAGGTCTTTTTTACGTACCGTACCATATCCAATAACTACGAGTTCCTCCATCGTCGTGACATCTTGTTGTAGTACGATTTCAATTTCATCGCTTGCACCGACTACAACTTCTTGGGTGACGTGCCCAATAAAGGATATCACAAGTACATCGCCTTCATTGGCGTTAATCGTAAACCTACCATCTACGTCGGCGGATGTCCCGGTGG
>JBAYRB010000206.1:0-5508 GCA_041676905.1 Spirosomataceae bacterium | reverse complement strand
GCTCAAACCCCCCAAAACAAGATATTGAATACCGCTCAAACAGGCGAAGTTCTATTATCATTGTTATAATTAATCCCATGATTAATCGTTAAAAATGCTTGTTCTTTGGGATGGATATCTTACATTTGTAACAATGTGTGTAAAAAAGCGAAATTTCGCCCCAGATAATGAGACTGACTTTTCCAGATACGCTCCTAACAAAAGGCAGACGCCTGTCCGTTTTGTAAGAAAGGTGTGTGATTGGATGAGTGCAACTGCCCTTTCTTTTAACTTGGAAAGGGCTTTTTTGTCGAGTAATAATTAATAAATTCTCAAGTACCCATGAGCCAAAGAGTCTACATCTTTGATACTACCCTGAGGGACGGCGAGCAAGTGCCGGGCTGCCAGCTTTCTACTGACGAAAAAATCGTTGTAGCCAAGCAGCTCGAGAAGCTAGGAGTGGATGTGATTGAGGCGGGCTTTCCAGTATCAAGTCCTGGAGATTTCCGTTCTGTAGTAGAGATTTCAAAGGCTGTAACCGAACCTACAATTTGTGCACTTTCCCGAGCTGTTGCTGCCGACATTGAAGCAGCTGCAGAAGCATTGAAATATGCGAAACGGGGGCGCATTCATACAGGAATAGGATCATCGGATATCCATATTCAACATAAATTCAACACAACCCGCGAAAAGATTATTGAAAGGGCTATCGATGCTACCAAGCTAGCACGAAAGCATGTTGAGGATGTAGAGTTCTATTGCGAAGACGCAGGCCGTGCTGATTTACAGTTTTTGGCTCAGCTCGTGGAAGCGGTGATAGGAGCAGGTGCCACCGTCGTAAATATTCCGGATACAACCGGTTATTGCCTACCGGAGGAATACGCCGGTAAAATCAAATACATTTTTGAGAACGTTTCTAACGTACATAAAGCAACTATTTCCATACATTGTCATAATGACCTGGGCTTAGCTACTGCTAATGCCCTCGCAGGGCTGCAAGCTGGTGCCCGCCAAGTAGAGGTGACGGTGAATGGAATCGGCGAAAGAGCCGGTAATACCTCCCTCGAAGAAGTTGTTATGGCTTTGAAGGTTCATTCCGAACTGGGATTACATACGGGGATCAACACGCAATTGATCTACCCTACCAGCCAATTGGTTTCTAAAATGATGCGCATGCAAGTGCAAGCCAATAAGGCCATCGTGGGTAGAAATGCTTTTGCACATTCTTCCGGTATCCACCAAGACGGGTTCCTGAAACACTCCTTAAATTACGAAATCATGGACCCCAAAGACGTGGGGGTGGAAAAATCAGACATCGTTTTGACGGCAAGAAGTGGCCGCCACGCACTGAAACACCGCCTCGAACTGTTGGGCTTTGTCTACGAAAAAAAAGAATTGGATACCATTTATAAGCAATTTCTGATCGTAGCTGACGATAAAAAAGAAGTTAACGACGGTGATTTGGTCGATCTGGCCAAGGCTATGGAACGGGCTTAATGTTCCGATCGACAAGGATTTGCTAAACCCCTAGATCATCTGTTTGAACCAGGGGTTTAGCTTTTTATTTAGGTTTATTTTTGAAGAACTTTATCGACCGCTACGGTATTGGATGCCTCAAATTGGATGACGACAATTAGAAACGCCGCGTGGATTAATTGAGACGGGAGCGCTCCCCAGTTTTCGATTAGACAGGTACCTACGATTAAAAGCACCATCAACATACCGGCCGCAGTAGCGGCTATCCGTGTATACCAGCCGATGAGTAGCAGTAAGCCAGTAATCAGCTCACCAAAGACGATAACATAGCCAAAAGGCTCTACCAGTGCTGTGGGGAGCATAGAGTTTTCAAAACTCCCCACCGTGCCCTGTACAAAAGATGTTAGTTTGGGTAAACGTACTAAGCCGTGGAAAAAAAGAGTAGCTCCAATCGCCAGGCGAGTGAGCAAATAAGCCATTGGTTTCATAATTAAAAAACGATGTTATCAATTAAACGAACATTTCCTAGATGGACGGCCACACAAAGTGCATTGGCCTTTCCTGTTTCATTTAAAGGTTTCAGGGTGTCGGCATCTACGAGTTCGATGTATTCCAACCGAAAGGCCGGTTGTTGACTGAAAGCATCGCGCGCATTTTTTAACGCTACTTCGACGGGTGTTCCCTCGAGTAGGGCAGTTTTGCATTCGTTCAGAATACGGTAAATAGTAGGGGCTATGGATCTTTCCTCCGGAGTGAGGCGAACGTTGCGAGATGACATGGCGAGCCCGTCCGATTCACGGACGGTCGGACAGATTCGCAGTTCAATGGGGTAGGATAAATTTCGAATTAGACTTTTGATGATCGCAGTTTGTTGGAGGTCCTTTTGCCCAAAATAAGCCCGATGAGGTTGGATCAGATTGAAAAATTTGGATACGACTATACCCACCCCGTTAAAATGACCCGGGCGGAATGCGCCTTCCATAACCGTTTCCAAGGTTCCAAAATTTAGGCTTAAATCTAAAGGGTAAGGATACATTTCCTCCACTGATGGAGCGAAAACAATATCGCATCCGACAGATTCCAATAAGCGGCAGTCTGCCTCCAACGTACGCGGATAGGCGGATAAGTCGTCGGGATTATTGAATTGGGTGGGGTTGACAAATATACTGCAGACGACTAGGTCATTTTCTGCGCGGGCAGCTTTTACGAGTTCGAGATGCCCTTGATGTAAGGCTCCCATGGTAGGGACTAGACCGACCGAAGATTGTTGCCGTTGACCTTGTGTTGCGTTGCGTACATCCTGACCGGTATAGAATAATTTCATTATAATCGATAATCGGTAAAAAAAGGCATATGATACCCCAATTTGGGTACAATATTAGTACTTCTTCGCAAATAAGGTTGATAATTGGGAAAAAAATGAGTATTTTTGCACATTCTTTTTATATCACTAGAGCTTAGACACAAATGAGCAAATTAAGGATTCTGTACGTTGCAAGCGAAATCAACCCTTTTCTCCAAGTAAGTGATGTAGCCGATTACGTAAGGAAGCTACCCCAGGCTATGCAAGAGTTTGGTGCGGAGATTCGCATCCTGGTTCCTCGTTTCGGACTGATCAATGAGAGAAAGAATCGTTTGCATGAGGTGGTTCGTTTGTCTGGGATCAACATCACTGTCGGCGATGAAGAAAAGCCGCTGGTAATTAAGGTTGCATCGATTCCTAACGCGAAACTTCAAGTCTATTTTATAGACAACGAAGATTATTTTCAGAGGAAGTCGGTCTTTTTTGATAAAGAAGACAATTTTTACGACGACAACGACGAGCGTTCCATATTCTTCTGTAAAGGGGTATTGGAAACAGTTAAAAAATTGGGATGGGCGCCCGATATCGTTCACTGTAACGACTGGATGACAGCCTTGATCCCATTGTATCTTAAAACAACCTATCGGAATGATCCGATGTTTAAGGATACAAAATGCGTATTTACAGTCTATGACAATGCGTTCAATTACAAATTCGATACGGACATCATCAACAAAGCGAAAGCGATGGATGTAAGTGACGAAGCATTGTCACATCTTCGTTCGGCTGATTTCGAAGGATTTATTAAACTCGGTTGTGCCTATTCGGACGCCGTTATTAAAGCGGGAGACATTAATAGCGATAGCAGTCTTCACGAAATCATGAGCCAAATTCAAAAACCACTCGTCATCGACGATGAGGAAAAGAATCTTACCGAAGAAGCATATTACAATTTATATAATACGCTAGTGGGTTAAACCAACCCTGGTGAAGAATTTTTCCCTGGGACTCATGTTCGCAACCGTGAGTTCCAGGGAATTTTCTTTAAAGTCTACACTTCGATTTTGTTTAAGGAAGCGTGTCGTTACGTAAGCTGATCCGGTTCCCCACCTTTTTCAACGAGAAACGTATATAGGTTTCGGTTGATTAAAATAGGGCACGAAACAGTCTTTATAAACGAGGTCTATCGCTTACAAAGCAGGTCGAAGTCGAAACCAGCCCTTGCTACCGCTCTTTTGATCACCTCTAAAACATAGGGGGCTTCATTAAAAGGGTGTACCGGCACGGGTTTCACATTTTTGAGCCGATCGAGGATCTCCTCGGTTTCATTCTCAGTTAATCGTTCGCAGGCTTCGTACATGCCCCCCAGTTCTTCTTCGAGGCGATCATGTTCTTCGAGAATATGACGAATTACATTTATTACCTCGAGCGTAGGGAAACTCACCATTAGTGACGTCAGCGCACCGTGATCCCGTCTTAGCTTATCTTGTAAGGGAAGGGGCGTTCCGCCATTGGCCTTTTGTGCCGCTGCGAAAAGTATGGTTTCTTCCATTTTAATATGGGTTAGAAGCCCGACCCGAAAAGCACCGTAAGACGCAAGATCCACTTGGGGGAGGTCACGAATGGCCGCTTCAAAGAGGAGATCTAACCGACGATGGTCTTCAGTAAAAAAATCGTAGATAGGTCCTCCCGAGCGTAGCGACATGTTTATGCTTTGGTTTTTATAACTCTGACTTTCCAAGATAGGGGACCCTTTTCGAGATATTCCCAACGAAACGGTTCCTTACTTTCGGCTTCCATCTGATAATAGAGGGGTTTGGGATCATGATCGTTCACAAATTCAAAGGCTTCACCAGGCTGAATTTCCCAAAAAGCTTTATAGAACTTCTCATGCCGTTCAGCGGGTTCGTAAGGACGTAAATCGAATTCGTTTACGACCGAGAAGCCCTCATCTCCCAGCCCGCTACGATCTTGTTTCGTAATGTGAATGACAAATTCATTCGGGTCTTTTTGTTTATATACCCACTTATGGCGCCCTTCAAACTTTTGTATAAAAATATAATGAAGTTGAATGGGATCCTCCGAAGCGATAAGTTCCATGGTCGTGTCTTTTTCCATCATGCCATAACGATGAAATACGACTTGCTTCCATTCGCTCTTATCCATCTTCCTTAGATCGAGTAAAGTAGAGACCCCCTTCATTTCTACTCCCGTCGAGTCGTCTTCACGAGTAACCTTAACCTTCCACTCCCGACCGCCACGATGGAGATATTCCCATTCGACAACGTCCCCAAAGATGGATCGAAGTTCGTAAAAAAGCGGAATAGGATCGTGATCGTTGATGAATATAAAGCTGCTTTTGGCTGGTAAATCCTTAAAAAGCTGTATGAGCATTTCATGTCGTTGAATGGGGGCTAATTCCCTTACATCCAACTCTTTTATAATGGTTTTTTGTGTTTCCATTTGAAGTTTGAGTTAGTCCAACTAACCCACGAGATAGGTCTCACCGTTAATAACCGATTCCCGGAGGCTTTGTATGGTTCTGTCATTGAAAATTTTTTCCATCATTTCCCGGACGACTTTATATTCGTCGTGCACCGGACAAGGATGGGAAGCTGAACATTTGCTGAGGCCTAAACCACATTCCTGGAAAATTTCTTCTCCTTCGATCGCTTTGACAATTTTAATAATCGGTTGTGCCTGTTGCTCTGTGCTGAGAAAGAAGCCGCCTAGGGGCCCTTTTAGACTTT
>JBAYRB010000205.1:0-5523 GCA_041676905.1 Spirosomataceae bacterium | reverse complement strand
CAGGAAGCTTCTGAACGCTTACCCTTCTCGTGGGAAGAGCGGTTTAAAGGCCGTTTGACCAGGGGCGCAGCCCTGTCGTTGGCAACCAAAACATTGATGTGGCGTCAACGCTGGGCAGAAGCCTTTAGCACAGCTCAACAGGTAATTAATTCTGGTCAATACGCACTGGCTCCCAGTTACGAAGGGATTTTCCGGGAAACTGGAGAAAACAATGAAGAATCTATCTTCGAAATCCAGGCTTATTATAGTTTAACCCAAACAGGTCTGGGTATTCAATATGCTCAGGTTCAGGGTGTACGCGGTGCAGGCTCCTGGGATCTTGGCTGGGGTTGGAACACGCCTACGCAATCCTTAGCTGACGCCTTTGAGGAAGGGGATCCCCGAAAAGACGCTACGCTTTTGTATTCGGGCAGGGTTAATACCCCCTATAACGAAAATGTTCCTCCAGCCACCGTCAGTATCCCACGTCCGTATTGGAATAAAAAAGTATACACCAATCCGGCCATGCGTCAGTCTACTGGAAGTCGTTTCGGACAGTGGATGAACCTCCGGGTGATACGCTACGCTGATATCTTATTACTGGCTGCAGAGGCCGCAAATGAAATGGGAAACACGTCCGATGCTTTGAACTATCTTGAGCAGGTAAGAGCCAGAGCGAGAGGGGGGAATTCAACCATTTTACCCGCCGTAACAACCACGAATCAGGTAGAATTAAGAAATGCGATACGTCATGAACGCCGTGTTGAGCTCGGCATGGAAAATGAACGTTTTTTCGATTTGGTTAGATGGGGCATTGTAAAGGAAGTGATGCACGCTGCCGGCAAAACGGGTTATCAAGACCGACACCGTTACCTGCCTATTCCACAACCGGAGATAGACAAGTCGGGGGGCGTGTTGGTACAAAATCCTGACTACAACTGATTCATTTCCAAGACAATCGTATCTATCATTTGAAAATCTGTTTGTATGAAAAAGATTTTGAAAACCATATTCCCCGTATTAGGTCTGTTTATATTTTTCAGTTCCTGCCAGAAATTTGAAGAGCCGGAGATGATCATCATCTCCGACGATGATCCAGCATTTTCAGGCCCACTTCAACGTTTTTGGGCGTTTGAAAACTCAGTAACCGATAGCGTACTAGGAGCGAGAGGCATTGCCAACGGAGTAACTTTTGCACCCGGTGTGAAAGGTCAAGCGTACAAGGGGTCGACAAACAGTTATGTCGAATACGCTTCTGCCGGGAAACTTGCTACGATGGAAAGCTTCACGATCTCTTTTTGGTTTAACACTGAAAAACACAGTGGCGGCGCACAATGCCTTTTTATGCTTCCTAATACGGAAGATTTCTGGGGAAATCTATTCTTTATGATCGAGGGAAACGACGATCCGAACGATTCCACCATGTTACCGAAATTCCAATTTGCAGGTCAATGGGTGGAGTTTAGTCAACATAACAACCCCAATGGATTAAATCGTTGGCCTAATGCTTACGGACAGTGGAAACATGTCGCCTTCACCTACGATGGGAACAGTTCCGAATTTTCGGCCTACCTCGATGGCCAAAAATTACCGTTAGCTGAATCGGTGACTCATCGTCAAAAGGACGGTGCTCCTCTCGGACCGCTTCAGTTTCAAAATGTTTCAAAATTCGTGATTGGCGGATTTCAACAGCACATCGGTATTCGTGCACCGGCAGAACCATGGATGTTGAATTACACAGGTCTGCTGGATCAATTGCGAATATACACCACCGCCTTATCGGCTTCAGAAATTGAACAACTATACAACACACAATCCTGATCGGACCGCTTTTTCCTTCCCCAATCAACCATTTCTGATTAGGGGAAGGAAACGGCACATCGGATCCATTAAACTTTTTCAACAACACTGCGGAAGGGATTTTTCCGCATAATTTGATTTGTCCATGTTTAGAATAAAGCAACTTGCGATACTTTCCTTGTTGGCTGTCTTGTTTTTATACGCACCGGTTAGTGCCCAACGGGGAAAGAAAAATCCGGAGCAACCGTCGCAATTTGACCCTACCCAAAGGCCAAAAAATTTAAGTGACGAAGAGCTCCTCGAATTGGTTCAGCGACAAACTTTTCGATATTTCTGGGATTTTGCTCATCCTACCAGCTTTATGGCTCGTGAAAGAAGTAATGTCGCATTTGATTACGGTAGCGAAGTCGTGACAACGGGTGGGACGGGCTTTGGCGTCATGGCGATGATCGTAGCCGCTGAACGGGGCTGGGTTCCTCGCGACTCCGTGGTCAACCGATTGCTGACCATGGTGAAATTCCTCGCCAAGGCCGACCATTATCACGGCGTGTTTGCGCACTGGATGGATGGGGAAACGGGAAAAACCATACCCTTCAGCCGCAAAGACGACGGTGGCGATTTGGTAGAAACCTCCTTTCTATTCCAAGGGTTGCTCACGGTGCGCCAGTATTTCGATCGGGACACCCCGGAGGAAAGAGAATTGCGAAATCGAATTACCTCCCTATGGAATGAGGTCGAATGGAATTGGCATCAAAAAGACAACGGCAATGCCCTTTTTTGGCACTGGAGCCCGAACCACGGCTGGGCGATGGACTTTGAACTACGTGGGTATAATGAAGCTTTGATCACCTATGTGTTGTCGGCAGCATCGCCCCGTTATCCGATCCGACCTGAAATTTATCATAAATGTTGGGCACAAAACAGCCATTTTAAAAACGGTAAGGAATTTTATGGTATCAAGCTCCCCCTAGGTTTTGACTACGGTGGGCCTTTGTTCTTTGCCCATTATTCTTTCCTGGGTTTAAATCCCAAAGGATTAAAAGACCGGTATGCAGACTACTGGGAACAAAACGTAAATCATGCCATGATCCATTACCGTTATTGCGTAGACAATCCTAAGAATTTCAAGGGTTACGGTGAAAACAGTTGGGGACTTTCAGCCAGTGATACTTATAACGGGTACAACGCCCATTCTCCCGAAAACGATTGGGGAACCATTACGCCTACCGCTGCTTTGGCTTCTTTTCCTTACACTCCTGAACAATCGATGAAAGCGTTAAAGCATTTTTACTATGATTTAGGAGACAAATTGTGGAGTGAGTACGGTTTTGTTGATGCTTTCAATCCTACGCAAGACTGGTATGCGAGCTCTCATCTGGCCATCGATCAAGGCCCCATCATTGTCATGATCGAAAACTATCGTACTGGATTACTCTGGAACCTCTTCATGAAAGACCCTGATATTCAACGCGGGTTAGCGAAACTCGGTTTTACGACAGACGGTTCCCATGATTGATAATTAGGCCATCTCCCATTTCGATAGTTCGGTCCGTGGCTTGGGCAAATTCGGTATCGTGGGTGACAATCAACATGGTTTGCTGGAATTCCTGAGATAGCTCTTGAAACATGTTAAATACAATATCCGTATTTTTCCTGTCCAGATTACCGGTTGGTTCGTCACCCATAATAATGATGGGGTCGTTAATCAGCGCCCGGCAAATTGCTACACGCTGCTTTTGACCACCCGATAGTTGGTTTGCCTTTTTAAGCGCGTGTTCCTCCATGTCGAATATTTTCAGCTTTTGTAAAGCTTTGTGTTCGATTTCATCTCGGCTCAGCTCACCTAGTTTTAGGGCTGGTAGCATGACATTATCGAGGACCGAAAACTCGTTCAGCAGGTAGTGGAATTGAAAAACAAATCCGATCTTTTTATTTCTTACGCGGGAAAGATAATCAGAACCCCGTCCGGTAATCAATTCATTTTCGATCCATAGCTTCCCTTCATACTCCGTATCCATGGTGGATAAAACGTACAGTAATGTCGATTTCCCACAACCCGATTTCCCAACAATCGAAACAAATTCTCCTTTTCCAATGGTTAACGACACCCCTTTTAACACCTTCGTTTTTTCGGGGCTGTAGAAATACTTGACGACATCTTTCGTCTCGAGGACGATCGTTTGATCTGACATTATTTTCCTCTTATAATTTCGACCGGGTCCACTTTACTGGCCTTTCTAGCGGGGAAAAAGCCGGCAAAATAAGTTGTAACCAAACTGAATAATGCGGCAATAATATAATACTTAATGTGGTAGTCAATAGGAAAAGTGGTTACCCCCGGTACGGCGTCCGTTGAAAAAGGCAGATGGTCAATCCCTACACAGGCCAGATAGCCCAAGACCATCCCTCCCAGACCGCCTACGATCCCTATCGAAACAGCTATGGTGATGAAAATTCGGTTTACATCACCGCTCGAAAACCCAGTAGCTTTTAAAATAGCTATGGTATCCATCTTTTCATAGATCATCATATTCAGGATATTGTAGATTCCAAATCCGGATACGATTAAAAGGGTAATCCCTACTGCATAACTTATTATGGATCTAATTCCTGACCCCGTTTCATAGTGTGCGTTCACCGTCTGGATATCATCGGCGTCAATTCCAAATTTTTTTCTAAACTCTTTGGCGATCGCAGGTGCCTGATCAACATCATACAACTTCACTTGAATATCGGTGATATACGTATTCGTTTGACCGATCATTTTTTGCACCGTGAGTAGGGAAGCATAACACTGAACGTTATCGATATCCTTAAGACCTGATTGAAAATAACCAACAACTTTTAATTGGATCCTATTTCCTTGTGAAGTCGTCACCTGAATGACATCGCCGATTTCAGCCAACATGCGATCGGCTGCTCCTTTACCTAAGATGATGCTATTCGGAACATTTTGTAAGTCTAGGTAGTTTCCTTTTGGAACATACTCGGAAAATTTAAAGAGGCGATTTTCTTCAAAAACATCTACCCCATTTACAACACCCAGTATATCCGTTGAGCCCACGTTAAAAAACACATTGGTTGCTATTTTCGGGGCGATCCCAAATACCCGGGAGTCATTCCGAAGCGCTTCTTGAATTGCTCCACTGTTGTAAATATTCTCGCGGCTAGCATTAGGTTTGACCGACCTTATGATATTGTAGTAGTTCTGAAATTCTTGGGATCTATTAATCGGTTGACTAGGATTAGGTTTAATATCATTATAAAGGCGAATATGAGGGGTCCGATTGAGGATGAGTCCATCTAATAAAATATTGAGCCCGTTCATAAACCCCAATAGGGTAATGAACATCGAAATACTGAAGACGACCCCGATCGTTGCTACGATGGTTTGGCGAAAACGGGCGACCATCAATGACAAGGCAATGGATGGGATAAGGCCGAGTTTCATAATCCAGGCTTAATAACTTCAGTCGATTCATCCACACCCGACACGATCTCCGCCCTGATATAATCTTTCAGACCTAGCACAACGGGAAGCGTATCACCTGTGACGGTAATTACAAACCGATCATCATAAATGTATTCCCTGGGTAGGGTCAGCACATTCTCCCGGGTTTGAATTAATATATTGGCTTCCAATGTTAAATTCGGATACAACACGGGGGGCGGAGAGGTAAACTTAGCTTCGACAGTAAAAGTTTTGCTACGGTTGTCCATAATGGGATATAGGCGCGACACCGT
>JBAYRB010000204.1:0-5545 GCA_041676905.1 Spirosomataceae bacterium | reverse complement strand
CATAACAACTTGGACTTCCCTAACGCTTTATCCGGTTTGATCTTGGGGGAGAAGTCACCCGTAAGTACGTCCCACATAATTACCCGCGTATTCGATGGTAGTCGTTCGAACTGGGCTTTTCGGATACGTCCATAGGGAGGGCGGAAAAGATTGGTTTCTGTTTCCATTATATCCTGACAACGATAGAAGTTGTCGATATAGGTCTCAGTATCGGTTTTCCACCCATTCAAATGGTTAAAGGTATGGTTTCCAATGGAATGCCCCTGCTTTTTCAATTCTTGAAAAATAGTTGGGTGTTTTCGAATATTATCGCCAATACAAAAAAAAGTTGCCTTGGCCTGGTAAGCATCTAAGGTCTTTATCACCTCCTCGGTAACCTGAGGAATAGGGCCATCGTCAAATGTAAGGTAGATTACCTTTTCGGGAGTATTGATGCGCCAAGTATAATCAGATAACAGCCATTGAAGCCAAAAAGGTGAACGGTGCAGAAAAAAATTCATCTCCAGTTTTAAGTTGAGCTTGACTGCGACATTTCCTTTGAATGAGGCTGGTCAAGAAAAACGATGAGTTACCCGTAAAAATAGGGAATTGAATTTAAATAACTGTGAGCATGAGCACTTCCTACACCCTACTAATCACCGTTTTTCGACACTAACCTACTACCTGATAATCAATAAACAGATGATTGACTTTCTATATATAATCTAATTACAGCCCTATCAATTGGTTGAAATTAAAACTACTATAATGTTGACTTTGTGCACTTTACAAATTTTTTCATTAATTATCTACTATTTCTATATACTATGTATTTTTATTTTTTTTAGGTTTGTGACGTCACTTAAAAATGAATGTAAAATGAGATCTATTCCACTGGGTTTACGAAGTCGATGTTGTCCCCCTGTCTGGTAGGTAGGATGGGGTTTTCTAAAACTGATTTTCGCTTTTGCTCTTCAAATCCTGCCCTTTAAAATCCTACGATTTTCGAACGCAGTTCCAATCCACAGTATTTACACCAATATTTTAAACAAGTAAAAAAATGAAAATTGTCTATCAGTCTATATTATCTATAGGGTTAATATTAATATCGTTTGTATCCCTTGCACAGAATCAACCTACGATTCGACATGAGGTGAAAGGCACCATTCTCGATAGCCAGACCAGTGCTCCCCTAATTGGGGCAACGGTCACTATTAAAGGCACCACCAACGGAGCAACCACCGACGAAAATGGAGAATTCCTTTTGAGGACGGGTCAAACCCTTCCCTTCACGCTTGTGATTAGTTATGTCGGTTATCAAAAAAAAGAGGAGGTGATCCGCAGTGAAGAGGTTACCATTCTTCTCCAATCGGCGGCACGTAATTTAGAGGATATCGTGATTTCGTCGCGAAGAAGACAGGAAGCTTCGCAAGATGTTCCCATACCGATTTCGATTGTTCGGGGCGCAAAAGCCGAAGATGCAGGCGCATTTAATGTGAACCGACTAAAAGAGTTGGTTCCTACGGTGACACTCTATTCTTCCAATCCAAGAAATACTACCCTAAACATTCGCGGGTTGGGTTCGACCTTTGGATTAACCAATGACGGAATTGACCCTGGCGTTGGGTTCTATGTCGATGGTGTTTATTATGCTCGACCGGCTGCTACCGCCCTCGATTTCCTGGATATAGAACAGGTCGAAGTTCTGCGGGGACCTCAGGGGACATTGTTTGGGAAAAATACGACCTCGGGAGCATTCAATATCACCTCCCGTGCTGCCAGTTTTACACCTGGTGGTTCCTTTGAAGTAAGCTATGGCAACTACGGTTTCATCCAAGCCAAGGGCTCATTGACTGGTCCGATTAGTAAACAACTTGCCGCTCGGATTTCCTTTTCAGGAACCCAACGTGATGGTTTGTTTTTAAACTATCATACACAATTGCCCATAAATGACATTAATAATATAGGTGTGAGGGGTCAGTTGCTTTATAAACCTACGGAAAGTGTTGTTGTTACGTTAACTGGAGATTATAGTGATCAAAATCCTACGGGTTATGGTTGGCCAGTAGCCGGGGTCGTAAAAACCAAGCGAGCAGATTGGCGTCAGTTTAACAATATTATTGCCGATTTAAATTATCAACTCCCTTATAAAAGCGCGTTCGAGCGAGTAGTCGATTTGGATACGCCCTCCAAAGCGGGAAATGAGCTGGGTGGGGTTTCACTTAACGCCGATATTAAAATTGGCGGGGCGACATTAACTTCTACTACGGCCTGGCGATACTGGAAATGGGTACCCTTGAATGACCGTGACTACATAGGATTACCCGTATTTACCATTTCTGCAGGTAACTCACTCCATGATCAATGGTCTCAAGAAATACGGTATTCGGGAAAAATCAATTCCAATATTAGTGGTGTCATCGGTTTATTCGGATTATGGCAGAACTTGCGTACCGACCCCGTACATACTGAGGAAGCTGGATCTGCGCAATGGCGTTTTGCTCAGAACAACACCAATCCCCTATGGCAAACTCCGGGATTATTTGATCATTACGGGATACGTACCACCTATGGTATTAAGAGTACCAGTTTGGCACTATTCGGCCAAATTGATTGGCGAATCACTGAAAAGCTTCATTTCCAACCTGGGATCCGATACAACTATGACAAAAAAGTGGTTGACTACAATCGAGTTACCTACGGAGGGTTAATTACCGATGATCCCGCATTGCAAGCCTTAAAAAACGGGGTTTATACAAACCAGAAATTTGATACCGATTACGCAAAAGGTAATTTCTCAGGTCAATTATCGCTACAATATAAGCCTATTTCGAGCGTCAATATTTACGGAACCTATTCATTAAGTTATAAACCCATTGGGGTGAATGTAGGCGGTTTACCGACTTCAAATGGGGTAGTTTTAATCGAACTCGCCAACGTAAAACCCGAACTGGTTAACCATAAAGAGGTTGGTATAAAATCACGTCCGTCGCGGAACTCCTTCCTTAACTTTACGATTTACAGAACCGATATCAACGACTTCCAAACCCAAGTACAAACGCCAGAGCCCGGAGTTAACCGAGGATATTTGGCCAATGCCGAGAAAGTCAGCGTACAAGGAGCCGAATTAGATGGTAATATTCGTTTCAACAACCGCCTTAGTGTGAACGGTTCGTTTGCCTATACCCATGGCAAGTACGACAAATTTACCAATGCTCCGGTTCCCCTGGAAGAGGTGGGTGGGGAAGCGGCCTTTAAAGATATCTCCGGTGGACGTCTACCTGGCATATCGAAATGGTCGGGAACCTTGGGTGCTGAGGGGTCGCAAAAAGGTAGTTTGTTAGGCTTGGAGGGTAACTACTTCTTAGCTGCTGACATTTTTTACCGATCCGAATTTTCATCGAGCCCCTCTCCTTCTGCCTACTTGAATATTGACGGATATTCCCTGACCAATGCTCGTTTTGGATTCAGAGCCTCCAACGGAATCACGGCTTTCATTTGGTCTCGGAATGTGTTTAACAAAGACTATTACGAGCAATTGTTGGCAGCGCCAGGTAGTCATGGTCAGTATGCCGGTGTGGTAGGAGATCCCCGCACTTATGGAATAACGCTCCGATATGTTTTTTAATAAACTTGACCGGTTATCAAAAACGGAAGCCTCAGCTGCTTCCGTTTTTTTATGCCCATTCCGGGTTATATGGTAACTTTGCAGCTGATTAAAAGTATCGACCGATGATTGAGACACACGCCCATATATACGATTCGAAATTTGAAGATGATCTGGAAGACATGCTCACCAGGGCTTGGGGGGTTGGAATTGAGGAAATATGGATGCCCAATTGCGATTCAACCACCATCGAAAGTATGTTGGCCATTGCTGACCAGGAGCCCAAACGTTGTCTACCCATGATCGGTCTTCATCCATGTTATGTGAATGAAAATTTTGAATGGGAGTTGAAAATTGTGGAAGATTGGCTCGGTAAAAGGGAGTTTATTGCCATCGGGGAAATCGGAATGGATCTTTACTGGGATAAAACCTATGTAAAGCAACAGGAACAGGCATTTTTGTATCAATGCCAATTGGCCATGGATCATGGATTATGGATTGACATCCACAGTAGGAATGCATTTTACGAAGTTGTCGCATTGATTGAAAAGTTCGGAAATCCCAATTTAACAGGCATATTTCATTGCTTTACCGGCACCCTTGAGGAAGCCAAAATCGCCATAGGTTTGGGCTTTAAGTTAGGGATTGGAGGGGTTGCTACCTTTAAAAATGGAGGCTTAGATAAGGTTTTACCGTTTCTTGAACCAAAGGACATCGTTTTAGAAACGGACGCCCCGTATCTAGCACCGGTACCCTACCGGGGCAAACGCAACGAAGTAGCTTACATCGATTTGGTAGCCCAAAGAGTGGCCGATTTGATGCAGATCTCCAAACCAGAATTAATCACTATCACTACCCATACCGCTCGTACCCTTTGTCGAAAAAATTCGGAAATAAATCTTTAAACGGTACTACTCTTCAAACTGACTCTTTCGACCTGTTTTTGCCTGACGTAGTCGATAGGCGAATGTGAAATTGAGTTGACGTACCCTCCCTTGTGCATTGGTATAGGTATAAAAGTTGTGATCTTGTGTAATGGAGCGAAACCTTCTTGAATTAAAAACATCGAGAACATTTAAGGTTAGCGTGCCGTTCCCCTTCAATATATCGCGGCTCACACCCACATCCATCGAATACATGGATTTCCTTTTACCTTGTGGAGTCAACTGAGGTGCATCATAATTATTTCTGATTTGAAAATCGAATCCATTCCAATTCATGCGGGCAGAAATTCTACCTAACCAAGTAAATGTCTCACTTTGGTAACTGTCTTTGAGGTTGGTTCCATCGATGACCGACCGGAAAAAGTTTAGACTTCCATCCATTTTTAACCAGCTGTTGACATTGGAAGAGCCTGTGAATTCGAGACCATACGCATCCTCCGTAGCGAGGTTTTGCGGTTGACTATAGGCAAAGCCATTGTCATCCATTGTCCGGATAGTTAATATCTTGTCGTAGGTATGTCGATAATACAAGGAGGTCGTAAGGGTACCATTGTCCATGTATTTCACATGACCGAATTCAAAGGAATTGGTAAATTCAGGGTTAAGATCCGGGTTTCCACTCCAGTAGTTTCGATTATCGGTAAACGTCATAAACGGACTCAAATCGTTATAGAGTGGTCGTCTGATTCTTCTGCTGTAACTAATTTGAAGGGCGTTTTGAGCGGGTAGATCGAGGGTAAAATGAGCGCTGGGAAACAAGTTGTTATAGCGACGGTTATTCACTTCATTTTCCTTTAACAAGGTGGTTGTCACGTCGCTAAACTCCGCTCTTAACCCTATTTGATAGGAAAACCGGTTATGTTTATTGCCCACGATACCATATACACCATGGATATTTTCGTCATATACGAAATTATTGGTAAAACGTTGAAGGGTATCTAACCTCCCACCTTCCATCACATCTGCAACGAAATAGTTGTTGGTCATATCTCTGAAGCTACTTCGTAATCCGGCT
>JBAYRB010000203.1:0-5584 GCA_041676905.1 Spirosomataceae bacterium | reverse complement strand
CGGGGATTATCTACAGGGCGCTTGGCATCCCAACCAACATGTTCACGGTAATGTTCGCCATCGGTCGTCTGCCCGGTTGGATAGCACAATGGCAAGAAATGCGTTCTCATAAAGAACCGATTGGTCGTCCTAGACAGATTTACACAGGACCAACCCACCGTGAATTCGTAGAAATGGGCGATAGAAAATAGAGGACCAGCATATTTTATGCTAGGCTAAAGATAAAAGTGAAGGGGTTTCCTAGAATATTCCTTCACTTTTTTTCGTTGAATTGGGTTACTATCTTGTATTAATTTTGACGCAATGAATAACTTTCCTACCGATCTAAACGAAAACAACGTATTTCAACAAACCAAAACATACTTAACCGATCTAGGTTTCCATATCGTCGACGAAGACCTTTCACGTCCGTGGGGTGGGTTTTTGGTCGTGGATGAAACACAATCATCCCAATTTATCCAACGCTTTTTCCCAGGCGTATCGTTCAAAGAATTTGAAGGCTTTAGTAAATTAAGTCCCAAGTTTTTGATCGTAGCTCCGCAGGCACGACTGTCCTGGCAATACCATCATCGTCGCTCAGAGATTTGGCGCGTGATCCATGGTAATGTAAAAGTGGTGATTAGTGAAACGGACGATGAAACCATGCCCCAATTGTACGCTGAGGGAGAGTTAATTCGACTGAAACAAGGCGAGCGTCATCGATTGATTGGAACGGATGGTTATGGGATCGTTGCTGAAATTTGGCAACATACTGATCCGGCAAACCCTTCCGATGAATCGGATATTATTCGGGTGCAAGATGATTTTGGGCGGTAATGAATACCGCCCTTGACAGAGCTTAGATGGCTTCTAAAATTCTTTCGAGAGAAACTTGATTGCCGATTTTCTCTTTGAGAGCACTGATGGGAACTCGTTCTTGTTCGGTGGTATCACGGTATCGGATGGTCACTGTATCGTCCTCCATGGTTTGATAGTCTACCGCAATACAATAGGGGGTTCCAATTAGATCTTGTCGGGTATAACGTTTTCCAATCGCTGCATTGTCATCATATACCGTTGCGAACGATGATTTCAATGCATTTGCAATTGCCTTAGCTTTTTCAGCCAGCCCGTCTTTCTTAACTAAGGGTAAAACGGCCGCTTTCACCGGTGCCAAGGCTGGGTGGAATTTAAGGAATAAACGCTCTTTATCACCGTCTTTCACTCGGGTGAATGCATCGCAGAAGATGGCCAAAAACAATCGGTCGGCTCCTACTGAAGTTTCGACCACGTAGGGGATATAATTTTGATTGATTTCAGGGTCAAAATACTGTAATTTCTTTTTAGATAATTCCTGATGGTTTTTTAGGTCGAAATCGGTCCTTGAATGGATCCCTTCTATTTCCCGAAAACCAAAGGGGAACTGATATTCAATGTCAACAGCGGCATTGGCATAGTGTGCCAGTTTATCGTGATCATGGTACTGTAGTTTAGTGGCAGGTAAACCGATTGCTTTGTGGAAATTGAGACGTTTCTCTTTCCAAATTTCATACCATTCCATTTCAGAACCTGGACGAACGAAAAACTGCATTTCCATTTGTTCAAATTCCCTCATGCGGAAGGTAAATTGACGGGCTACGATTTCGTTTCGGAAAGCCTTTCCAATTTGAGCAATTCCAAACGGGATCTTCATCCGACCACTTTTTTGGACGTTAAGAAAGTTGACAAATATCCCTTGTGCCGTTTCTGGTCGAAGATAGATCAAGCTTGCGTCTTCAGCGACCGATCCTACTTGAGTGCTAAACATGAGGTTGAACTGACGTACGTCGGTCCAATTGGCAGTTTTGGAAACCGGACAAACTATTCCTTCGGCGATAATTAGCTCCCTAACACCATTCAGATCCTCAGCGTCCAGTAAGCGACCCATTTCCGTTAACAATGCCTTCCCTTTTTCAGGTTGCCCCTGATTAACGTACTCTTCGGCTTTCGCTTCGAGAAGTTGATCGGCTCTGTATCTTTTTTTAGAGTCTTTGTTGTCGATCATCGGGTCATTAAATCCGTCGACATGCCCCGAAGCTTTCCAGGTAAGTGGGTGCATGAAAATGGATGCGTCTACCCCCACGATGTTGTCGTGAAGCTGGGTCATTGCCTTCCACCATGCTGCTTTCAGGTTGTTTTTTAATTCCACTCCATTTTGGCCATAATCATAAACAGCCTGTAAGCCATCATAGATTTCAGATGATGGAAAAACAAAACCGTATTCCTTAGCATGGGAGATAATATCCTGAAGTGAAGTAGCAGGAGCCGATGACATATGCACGATCTAATTAAATGAAATGTTAATTCTTCGCTTGCTGAGTAGTTATCTGGTCAGCGCTGCAAAGCTAAGGATTTTTACGTATCCTTAAGTACTTTCAATCAAAGGAATCCCAGTAGGAAGAGGATGTCGTTGCTTAAAATCAAGGTTTATTAATTGAATTTAATTGGATCTTTGTTAAATTCAACTTTGCTAAAAATACTATACTTAAAAAATTAAAAGATGTTTAATCAACTACTCGGGCGAATCCAAGATTTTTTCGCCGTATCACCCAAGGAAGCGCGGGGCATTTTCGGCCTTCTAGTCGTATCGGTTACTGCACTGTTCTTTCCATTGGTTCTCAAGCATACCTTGCTGGCCAGTTCTGCGTCGGAAAGATCGAAAGAAAGGGCTGTCATTGATAGTTTGATCCGGTCGGTTCTTCAGGAAAAAACCCAACACACCATTTCCGCAAAAAGGGTGTTGGGAACGTTCGACCCAAATACAGCAACGCAAGAAATGTTGGTCGAGTTAGGAATTCAATTACCATTAGCCCGCAGAATTATTAATTACCGGGAAAAAGGTGGGGTTTTTCGGACTAAGAATGATCTTTTGAAGATTTACGGATTCCCGCCGGAATTGTATACAAAACTGGAAGGCTATATCCAGATTGATGCGTCAGTAATAGAGAGCGATTCGAAACGCAATGCTTTCCTGGACGTTTCAAATGGGCATCAAAATCATTTAGCTATCCAAAAACGGAGGAAGGACACGGATCAACATCGTCCAAATGTGGTGGTACCCTTTGATATAAATCGAGCTGATACAACCCAGTTAAAACAATTGAAAGGGATCGGATCCGGCCGTGCACGTATAATCGTCAATTATCGTGATGCCCTGGGCGGGTTTCACTCCATTGATCAGTTCGCCGAAATTTACAGTTTGGATTCTCTTTCACTCCAACAACTGTTACAATTTGCCCGCATTTTATCTCCACCTCGCAAGTTCAATATCAATGAAATTTCATTAGAACAATTTCTACGACACCCTTATGCCCGAAAAAACCGTAGGGCGGTCGAGTCTATAATTCGGTTTCGGGAGCAAAATGGGCCATTTTATTCAAAGGCAGATTTGGAGCAGATTGTGGCATTACCGGTGGAATTTCTGGAATTGATAGCGCCTTATATGGAATTCTAGTTTCTCCTACTATCCGCAGAATTATCGCGTTTATAACTTCCTTCGTCCGTTGATGTGAAAAATGCTGTTTGTCTTCGGGAATTGAGCTATTTTCGTCTTAATCAATTTTTTTACCCATATAACCCCGATTAACATGTTAATAACGACAACTCATTCTGTAGAAGGAAGAAAAATTTCCCGCTATTTAGGATTGGTAACAGGTGAAGCCATCATCGGCGCCAATATTGTGAAGGATTTTTTCGCAGGTATACGCGATGTGGTAGGGGGTAGAGCGGGTGCCTATGAACAGGGGTTGCGTGAAGCAAAAAGTGTTGCTGTAAAAGAAATGATAGAACAAGCCCACCGATTGGGAGCACATGCCGTGATAGGCGTCGATCTTGATTATGAAACCATAGGTGCCAACGGTTCGATGCTCATGGTGAGCGCAAACGGTACAGCAGTGATCTTTGAAAACGATTAGGAATTGTTTTCTGTTTTGGATAAGGGTGGTTCCGGGCTTTCTTTGGGCTCAGGCTCAAGAGGCCCGTCACCCAAAAGCAGTGACAACGCTTCAGCGCCTTCAATTTGATCTGCAATGATACGAGCAATGGCCATAAATGGAACAAATAAGATCATACCGGCGGCTCCCCACAGTAGACCGCCCACAAAAATGGCTACTAAGGTGCTCAATGTGCTTAAGTTAACTCGTTGACTCACTGCCCAGGGGAAGATGATATTTGCTTCCAGGTACTGCACGAACGTATAGACGGCGATTACACCTAGAGGGTAGTATACCGAATCAAATAAGGTCCAGGAAATCATGATAGGTAGTAGAGCACCGATCATGATCCCGATGTACGGGATAAACGTCAGTATGGAAGCTATAAATCCAAATAATATCGCGTTAGGGATACCGATGATCAAAAGCCCTACACTGTTAAGAATTCCTACAATCAGATACACTGTTGCCATTCCTTTGATAAACTGGGCATAAGAATTGACAGCTTTATGAAGGGTGGCTTTCAATTGCCCCTTCATGGAATTAGGCACCAGTAGCTCCGCTGCTTTTACAAGTCGTTCCCGACCATAAAGTATCAAAAAACTATAAACGGGAATAATGATGATTAAAACAGTACCCGATAATGAAGCTTGGACCGTATTCCTTATAAAGCCGAAGACGTATTGAACGGAATTTTCCACGCCTTGCATAGCCCAGATTCTCCACTTGCCCTTTTCAATCCCGAAAGTGTCTTCCGCGTAGATGCTCATTTGGTAAGCCAATTCCAAAAGCTTATTCTGGAACCCGGGGAAATAGTCGCGTAGGCTCAACAACTGAAAAACCAACAAGGTCAACAGAAAGCCAATGGGGATCAAAAGCGACAACAAGCTCAGAAGAATTGCGGCGGTACGTCCCATTCCCTTTCGCTCCAGCCAGGTACAAACCGGATATAACAAAAGGCTGATAAACAAACCGAAACTCAATGGAACTAACACATCGCGCCCAAAATAGAGAATAAGGGCGGCTGTAAGTATGGTTAAAAGAATTTGAAGAAGGCGGTTATCGGGCAGTTTCAAGGAACTTTAACAATTGGGGATTAGTAAAACTTAATTTGATTTGCGACGTAACCACTGGGTGTCCTGTCAGAGACATTTGGCAAACAGGACCTAGTCTGATGAATCTATCAACAGAAGGACAATTAAAAGACCTTTTAGCTACTCAGAAATATCTTTCTTAGGGGCTTAAAATAGGAACCTAGGATGCTGAAGCCTCACCCGTTGTGCCTGGTTTTTTCCCAGAAATATTGGCCAGAAGATCTTTTAAAAATTTTTCTGCCTCAGGGAAATTTGTCTTGATGGTGTCAATTCCCTTGGTTTTTAGTTCTTCAAAATACTCAGGTGCTTTATCCAGTGCTTCTTCTGCTTCTCCTTTCAGTTCGTTGGCTTTGGTTTTAAGATCCTCTAAAAGCTTTTCTCCGTCCTCGGTTTGTAAATATTTATGTAGGGCAACACCGGCCGCAGCGCCGATGATAAATGTGGCCAAATGTTTCGAATTAAATCCCATAATGTTCGGTCGTTTATATCTTTTTTTTCGAATTTATTGCCTAAAAATAACAAAAAACCGACTTTTCTCCT
>JBAYRB010000202.1:0-5603 GCA_041676905.1 Spirosomataceae bacterium | reverse complement strand
ACGTTTGCCTTTCCAAGTTGACCGAACCCTCCGAAAAAAGATCAATGACGGGGAAGTTTATTTTATTGACCAACATTTAAGTGAAACGGCCGAAAGTATAAAGCACGGTCATTTTCCACCCATTGATTATGCCATAATCGAAGCTACACGTATACTTTCCGATGGGAGCATTGTGCCTACCACTTCGGTGGGGAATTCTGCCGTGTTCTGTGAATTAGCCCGGAAAATTATCGTTGAAATAAATACCTCCGTACCCTTGTCCATTGAGGGAATCCACGACATTTATTCCGCTGGGGCTTATCCTCACCGAAAAGGAATTCCGATTTTGTCGGCCGACAGTCGTATCGGTAGACCTTCAATTCCCGTAGATCCTGCTAAAATAGAGGGGATCGTAATTACCCATGTGCCTGACGCAAGTGCCGACCCGGTTTCTTCTGATCCGGCAACTGAAAATATCGCCGGACATTTAAAAGACTTTTTTGCATGGGAGGTCACCAAAGGACGTTTGAAAGAATGTCTTTTACCCTTACAAGCGGGTATTGGAAAAATTGCCAATGCAATTTTACGCGGATTTGTCGATAGCAGTTTTCGCGATTTAACCATGTATTCGGAGGTATTGCAAGATAGTACCTTCGATTTGTTTGATGCGGGAAAGCTGAATTTTGCTTCCGGCTCGTCGATCACGTTATCCACGCCCTATCAGGAAAAAGTTTTCAATAACTTTGACCGCTATCGACATAAATTGATACTCAGACCCCAGGAAATCAGTAATGCCGTCGGTGTGATCCGAAGATTAGGAGTAATTTCTATCAACACAGCGCTGGAGTTCGATATTTACGGTAATATCAATTCAACGCACGTGACGGGTACTCATATGATGAATGGGATAGGCGGGTCGGAGGATTTCGCTCGGAATGCCTATTTGAGTATTTTCGTCACCCCCTCAGTGGCTAAACAAGGAGCTATATCATCGGTAGTACCTATGGTCTCCCATGTTGATCATACTGAACACGATGTAGATATTATCGTAACCGATCAGGGATTGGCTGATTTGAGAGGGTTAGCTCCTCGCCAAAGAGCCAGGGTGATCATCGAAAATACAGTCCATCCCGACTACAAACCCATGTTGAAATCCTATTTTGAACGCGCCTTAAAAAGGGGAGGACATACGCCTCATCTGTTAGAAGAAGCGTTGAGTTGGCATCGTCGATTACAGGAAACGGGTCATATGTGAGCCCGTGTTAATTTGATGGATTAAATAGTAAAGGGAAAAATTGCCCACCCATCCTATGTCCTTTCGGGATGATTGGTACACCTTCCAGTAATTCGCTATCGGTGTCTGACACCGTGCCATCGGCAAAAACATTGAGTACAAAGGCTCGACGTGGGCGTTCCGACGCGTTTTCATACGAACCGTGGATGGTAAGGGGGTGGTGGAAAGTCGCATACCCTTTTTTCATTTCCACGGGAACAGGCTTGAATTGTGCCTTTTGTTCGTCCGTAAGGAATTCCAGAAGCCCGTCCATTTCACCAGCGAGCACGGGTTTGTCAAGTAGTCCCCACCGATGGCTCCCCGGAATATAATGAACGCAGCCATTTTCACGGGTCGCGTCGTCTAAACCTGTCCAGCAAGTCAAGTGTTGCATGGGTACAGTGCGGGTCCAATAGGAATAGTCTTGGTGCCATGCTACTACACCGCCATGATGGGCGGGTTTACAAAACAACTGATCGTGCCAAAAGCGTACGGGTTGATTTTCCAGTAATTGACTCGCGGCCATTACGAAAGCGGGGTTCCACAATACATCATGGAAGCCTTGGGAAACCCGCCAAGCTCCCAATGCGTGCAAGAGCACACGGCCGGGGTCATTGGATTCGTTTGAATGAAATTCATAAAATAAATCGTGTCCCGGATGTTCCGGGTCGACGAGATCGGCTAATTCGTCATTCAAGGCATCTACCTGCCAAGGTTCAAGCAATTTAATATTTGCGACGTAGCCGTTTTCCTTGAAAAATTCGATTTGTTCGTCGGTTAAGCGATATTGTTCCCATTCCTTTTCGGATTGTGGAGTGCGGAACATTTCGGTGATTAAGCCGTGGTATTTTGAGAGATCTTTTGAAGTTTTCATTTCCGACACAGTTAACAGAATTTTCAAATTAGTTAAATAAATGCACTCTCACCAGTAATAGCTCTTCCAACGATGAGGGAATTGATTTCCTTGGTTCCTTCATACGAATAAATGGCTTCGGCATCCGCTACAAAACGGGCTATATCGTATTCGAGCAAAATGCCGTTCCCGCCAAATAGTTCGCGGGCATGATCGACAATCGAACGCATGCGTAATGTACAAAATACCTTAGCGAGGGAAGCATGTTCATCGGTGATCGTGCCACTGTCTTGGAGCTGTGAAAGGCGATAAACCAGGGTTTGCATAGCGGTTAAATCGCCTAACATAGTTACTAAAAGATCTTGTACCAATTGGAATGCTGCGATGGGACGGCCGAATTGTTTTCGTTCCATGGTGTATTTTAAAGCTACTTCATACGCGCCTCTCCCGCATCCAACTGCTTGCCAAGCAACCCCAGCCCTGGTCATTCTTAATACGTTGGCGGTATCTTTAAAAGAATTGGCATTTTGTAGTCGGTCCTCTTCCGGTACTTCGCAATCGGTCAATGTGATGAGTGCGTTTTGAACGGTTCGTAGCGCCATTTTATCTTCCATTTTTTCGGCTTTGAAACCTGGATTCTCCTTTTTTACAATGAATCCTTTTACCTGGTTGTCGTCTAGATCTCGAGCCCAAATAATGGTGATATCAGAGAAGGTGGCATTCCCGATCCATTTTTTTTGACCGTTGAGAATCCAACGATCACCCTCACGCTTACAGGTGGTCGTTAGCCCACCAGCAACCGCCGATCCCACCTCGGGTTCGGTCAAACCGAAAGCACCAATGATTTCCATACGTTGCATTGGGGGAAGCCAATGTTGTTTTTGCTCTTCGGAACCACAGAGGTAGATTGAACCCATGGCCAGCCCACTATGAACGCCGAAAAACGTGGAGATGGAAGCATCAACCCTAGCCATTTCCATGGCTAAAAAACCTTCCAACAGGGCTGATTTCCCAGCACATCCATAGCCGTGATACGTAAGTCCGCAAATATTTAAGGCTGCCATTTTCGGAATAATTTCCATGGGAAATTTGGCACGATTCCAGCAGTCGTTGGCAATAGGTCGAATTTCTGTTTCCATAAAATTGCGAACCTTGGCAATTACCTCCCGGTCTTCGTTGTTTAAGGTTGCTTCTAATTCATAGAAGTCGCCGTTCACCGGAGGCTTTTCCTTCTTACGTTTACCACCTGCCTGAATCATTTTCATCATTTTCGCCAGATCGTCGTCACTCATTTGGGAAACTGCTGCCATTACCGCATTTAAGTCCACCTTGCGGGATAATTTCTGGAGCGCTTTAAAATCAATGTTTTTTAGGAGTTTACGCATTTCGGAAAACGACTGGATAAGGCTCATGATAAATTAGGTATGGAATGGCGGAAGTATTTTATCTTACTAATAAAGAAAAAAAAGGGTAGAATATATTGAACCAGTAACGATCATTATCTAATGTATTGGGGAAATTTCGTCTGTATCTTGTGTTTAAGTAGAATATAAGGCACTGACTTTGGATATCTAACTTGTATTTAAAGGCGAAAGATTTGGGATGGTAGATCTAAGCATATAGGTAAATCGTAAAAAAAACGTCGATATTGAAACAAAATTTAAAAGGCGTTGAGGGTAAATAATCGGTTAAAATATGAAAAAGGCATTACTAGTAGGTGCAAGTGGCTATGTGGGGCGGTTCCTTTTAGATGAATTGCTGAATAGCAATAAGTATGAAAAAGTAACTATTGTCGTGCGTAGAGATTTGGGCATTAGCCATCCCAAGCTTAAGACGTTACTGGGCGACTATTCCACTTTTGCCAGCTTAAAAGATGAGATCGAGGTAGACGATGTTTTTATTACGTTGGGTTCGACCCGCAAGAAGACTCCCGATTTGAAAAAGTATTATGAAATCGATCACGATTACCCCGTTTTAATATCGCAGATCGCCAAAGAAAAGGGGGCAAAGTCAGTCTTATTATTGACCGCGGTCGGTAGTAATGTCAATTCTAGCATGTTCTATGTTCGCACAAAAGGCGAAGTGGAAAGGGATGTAATTGCACAAAACTTCGATTACACCCATATATTCCGACCCTCGATGATTTTGGGAGATCGTAAAGAGTTTCGGTTAATGGAAAAAATGTTTCTGGGAATTTGGCCTCTAGTGGATGGGTTGCTGGGATTAATGGGAGCGTCGAAATACAAGGGAATTAAAGGTGAATTGATCGCCAAGGCCATGGCTAATGCTGCCCAAAAAGAAACCTCAAAAGTGGCATTCTATGAATATGACCAGATGATGGCCTTGGTTGACGAAAAGCCCGTGTCGGGAAACGAACAATAAATGTCTCAGAGACGTTTCATCAATATAAACAAGTTAGCATTTAAAATTGAGTAAAAGTAAACCCATGTTTAAAGTTTATGGTATCCCCAACTGCAACACGGTTAAAAAGACGATAAAATGGTTGGAGGATAATCAAGTAAAATTTGAATTTCACAATTATCGTACGGACGGTTTAGACACAACGAAATTAGAAAACTGGATTGAGCAACGGCCTTTGGACATTCTAGTCAACAAAGTTTCGACCAGTTATCGATCGTTGACGGATGTTGACAAAGAGAGGGTATTCACAAGAGACGGAGCCTTGGCGCTATTGCCCGAAAAACCGACCCTAATCAAGCGACCGGTCATAGAGGACTCAAGTGGGAAAATAGTAGCCGTAGGTTTTAATGAATCGGAATACAACACGTTATTTAAGAAATAACTTGCGAAAAAGCCTAGGGTTTCCAGTGGTTTTGGTGGGAGAGATTGCCTAGTTTTGCGTAAATTTTTTCAGAACGTGTCGAAACCAATCATTGTCGTAAAATACGGTACGGCTGCCATAACCCTGCCGACCGGGGAACCGGATCCGGATATCTTAAAGCAAATCGCGAAGGAGATTGCCTCCCTTCACAAGCAATTTCGGGTGATCGTCGTTTCCTCGGGTGCTGTGGGTGCTGGAAAGTCGTTTATCCGAAATTATAAAGGCACCCTTTCACAACGCAAGGCAGCAGCTTCTATCGGAAATCCGCTACTGATCAATATTTATTCCGAAGTGTTTCGTCCTTTCGGGATCCCGATCGCTCAGAGTTTGTGTGAGCGGGGGCATTTCGCCGATCGCAGTCGATTTTTGCAGCTGAAAGATACCTTTGAGGAGCTTTGGCGTAACGGAGTCATTCCTATTGTGAATGAAAACGATGTAGTGAGTGATCGGGAATTGAAGTTTTCCGACAATGATGAGTTGGCTACCTTACTGGCTGCCGGTTTTGGTGCGGAGGCGCTGATGCTTTGCACTTCTGTGGGAGGCGTACTGAACGAATCCGGAGAGATCATACGTCAAGTTAGTGACATCAAAGATTTGTTTCAGTATGTGCGTACCGATAAATCGTTCTTAGGTTTGGGCGGAATGGCATCAAAATT
>JBAYRB010000201.1:0-5639 GCA_041676905.1 Spirosomataceae bacterium | reverse complement strand
GGATCAGAAACCTTCATCATGGTCGCCTTCAAGTGTGCTGACAGTAATACGCCTTCAGCCTTTGCTTCTTCAACATTTGCTGAAACATATTCTTTCAACTTACCCATTTTCATTACCGACGAGTCAATGACCTCACCAGCCAGCAATGGAGCATCTGTCTTGAGGACGGTGGTTTCACCTTGCTCATTTACAAACTCAATTCGGAAGGTAGTCGCTTCCTCAACCGTAACCGACTTTTCACTGCCGTAGAAGTCACCCTCGCTCATCGAAGCGACACGAGTCTTGGAATCGGACGACCAAGGCCCCATAGAATGAGGATTGGCTTTAGCGTAATTTTTTACGGCTTTAGGAGCACGGCGATCGGAGTTACCTTCACGCAAAACCGGATTTACTGCCGAACCCAATACCTTTGAATATTTTAGTTTAATATTTTTCTCTTCTTCTGTAGTGGGATCTTCGGGGTAATCGGGAAGGGCATATCCCTTGGCCTGAAGTTCCTTGATACAGGCCTTCAACTGGGGTACCGACGCCGAAATATTAGGCAGCTTAATTATATTAGCTTCAGGAGTAGTTGCTAATTGCCCTAAAAAAGATAAAGCATCCTCTACCCTCTGTTCTTCTCGAAGGTATTCGGGGAAGTTGGCGAGCACTCGCCCGGCGAGAGAAATATCACTTAACTCCACAGCGATACCTGCCGGAGCGGTAAAAGCCTTAACGATGGGCAACAAAGAATAAGTCGCCAAAGCAGGTGCTTCGTCTGTCTTGGTATAGAAAATCTTAGGGGTGTTAGACATGGTAAATAGTTTAATAAGTATTGTAAAAACTTGCTGTACGCACGCAATCAATATGCGAAAAATTTAATAAACAGAGATCCCACCTCAAACAGCACTCCTCTTCAACTACTACTGTTTATGCTAAAATTCCTTATTGATTGGCCTGCAAAGTTAGTGATTTTCGACCACTTACAGAAGTTGGATTAAACTAATTTGGTCGGACTGCATCCTATAAAAGTAGGTAACGCAACCAACGCAGAAGTGAGCATCCCGGACAGATTGTCCGGTTTATACACGCAATTCCGCAGCATTGGTGTCAATATGACCCTCTTGTTGTAATGGCATGCAATTTTCTGTATACTATAATCCCGAACTGAGGTTTTCCACTTGCTTCAGGGAGGGTCCTAAACACTGTGATAAACTTTCATCATTAAACTGAAAAACCCATGGAAAAATTAGCATCTTCTCCCGAATTCATGTATCTCTCTCCAACCACTAGAGAAAGAGCCCTCCAACTGGCAGACGAACTTATTAAGCAGGGTATTTCTACCCGAGAAGCCATCTCTCAAGCCATCCTTTCTGCCAAAAACTGGACTGTAAAAAACATTAACCGAAAGGTTTGGAAAAAACTCAAAAAAATCGACGGTCATATCTGACACGGGGGAAAACCAGAACATTCAAGGCTAATGATTGACCAAAAAGTCTAACTTTGTAAGTCAACCAAGACAACGCCTTGAGTTAATGAACATTTATATCCATTCATTACTCGATGATCATAACGCATCGATTCTGGAAAAAACCTTCGGGAAAAATCATTCAATTTCGTTTAGGCAGGAAAAGGTTGCTCCAAATCAACCTACCCCATCCTTTCTAAAGGCAGAAGCTATTCTGGGTAACCCCCCTGTGTCGTGGTTTTCCAATGGACAACCCGAAAACCTGGTTTTCTGGCAAATCGATTCCGCAGGATTTGACCAATTTAAGGGGATAATCACCAAGGCAAGGGTGGCCAATATGGGCGACTGGTTCGCGTGGCCTTGTGCTGAAACGATTATTACCGGTATCCTCGGACTTTATCGAGGGCTGCCCATCCTTACACGCCTACAATCAGAAAAAAAATGGGTGGGCCAACCCCTCCGGAGTGACCTCCATTTATTGCATCATAAAAAGGTGGTTGTGCTGGGTACAGGCACCATAGGTAAGGCAGTGAGGTCAATCCTCAATGGATTTCAAGCAGAAACACGAATGGTTGCCCGAACCGACCCCCAGGCTGATATCCACTCTAAGGAGGAACTTCTAAAAATACTCCCTGATATCGATCTGGTCATTAATACCCTTCCAGGTGCGGCAGGTGTTTTCGTAGACGAAACTTTCCTCCAATCAATGAAACCCGGAAGCGTATATGCCAACATTGGAAGGGGGTCGACTACCGATGAATCGGCATTGATTAAATTGTTGCAAACCGGACACCTGGCAGGGGCCGTGTTAGATGTGACTGAAAAAGAGCCTCTCCCTGTCGAAAACCCACTCTGGACCCTGCCAAATGTAATACTTACCCAACATACCGGCGGCGGACAAGTGAATGAAGATATCGGGAAGGTGAACAATTTTATCGAAAACCTAAATCGCTATTTAAGCGGACAAAACCTCCGTTTCGAAGTGGATTTGTCGAGAGGCTATTAATAGAAAAAACGTAAGTCAGTACCCAATTGCATCAACCCATGACAACTCCCCAGCGGATTTTTCAGAAGTTTAAAAACATTTACGGTCAGAAACCCCGGCTTTTTAGATCTCCTGGTCGAATCAACCTTATTGGCGAACATACGGACTATAACGAAGGATACGTATTACCCGCGGGGATAGACAAAGCGGTGTACTTCGCCCTATTACCTCGATCGGACGATCGGGTGGAATTGCACGCAGCCGACTTAAACGAATTTTACTCATTTTCCATCCAAAATTTTTCAAGACCCAAGGACGAATGGCCTCTCTATCAGGCGGGTATTCTGGACCAACTATTAAAACTAGGAAAGAAAATAGGTGGATTTCAAGCTGTGTTTGGAGGAGATATACCGCCAGGAGCAGGCATGTCGTCGTCAGCGGCGTTAGAATGCTGTTTGCTTTTTGGGCTAAACGAGATCTTTTCTCTGAACCTGGATCGTTTAGAAATCGCCAAACTAGCCCAAAAGGCCGAGAATGAATACGTCGGCGTTAACTGCGGCATTATGGACCAGTTTGCTTCGGTTTTTAGCAAAAAAGATAGCGTGATTCAACTCGATTGCAGATCCCTTGAGTACCAATATTACCCCTTTGAATTAGAAGGCTATTCGCTATTGTTATGCGACACGACGGTTAAACATTCGCTTGCTGGAACGGAATACAATACACGTAGAAAAGAATGTGAATTGGGAGTGGAAACCCTGCGCCGCTACTATCCTGAAATTAGTAGTTTGAGGGATGTGCTTCCTGACCAGGTAGAACTTCACCGCGATGAACTGGGTGATACAATCTATAGACGATGTCGTTACATCGTAAATGAAATTGCTCGGGTAAGTGAGGCTTGTGAGTTACTGCTACAGAATAACCCGGTTGAGTTTGGAAAGAAAATGTATGAAACTCATCAAGGTCTCCAATACGATTATGAAGTCAGTTGTAAGGAATTGGATTTCTTAGTTGAATATACTAAATCCATTCCCCAGGTAGCCGGAGCGCGAATGATGGGCGGTGGTTTCGGGGGTTGTACACTGAATTTAATTTCCACTTCTTATCTGGAGGAGTTCGAAGAAAAAATCAAAAAAGTATACTTAGAAAAATTTGAAAAAGAACTTCCCTGCTATAGGGTTGAAATAAGTGACGGCACGAAAGAGATTGTCCAACTTTGAATTAATCCCAAATTTGAAATAAATATTTCACCAAAAACCTAAGACTATGCGTCTTTTAGCACCTTTCATCTTTTGCTTTATGATATTAGCGGGATGTTCCGGAAATAACAACCAAGAAAACATGACTAAACCAAGTATTGAAAAAAGCACCTTTGGTGAATTACCCGACGGGCAAATTGCGACCCTCTACACGTTGAAAAACTCCCATGGCTTAACTGCTAAGATCACCGATTACGGGGGAATTATTACCCACTTTCTGGTTCCTGATAAAGAGGGAAACTTTGAAGATGTTGTGCTGGGTTTTGACAATTTAGATGACTATCTCGATGGGCATCCCTTTTTTGGCGCTCTCGTGGGGCGCTATGGAAACCGTATAGCGAATGCTCAATTCACCCTGGAGGGTCAAACCTACACCCTACATGCCAACAATGGTCCTAATTCATTACATGGTGGGAAAGTCGGTTTTGATAAAAAAATATGGGAAACTAAGGAAGTGTTAACTGAATCAAGTGCCGGTCTCCAAATGACTTACCTCAGTCCGGATATGGAAGAAGGTTATCCGGGCAATCTCCAAGTGATGGTCAACTACACCTTAACCGACGACAACACACTTAAAATTGATTATCAGGCGACTACCGACAAGCCTACCATTGTCAATCTGACAAACCATTCCTACTTCAATCTTACGGGGCTTAAAAGGGATATTTTGGATCATGAGGTAACGATCCATGCCGACAGCCTTGTAGAGGTAAATGAGCAACTGATCCCTACTGGAAAACTAATTCCCGTAAAAGACACCCCATTTGATTTCAATACGCCTTTTGCCGTGGGAGCAAGAATTGATGACACTACCCACGAACAAATCAAATTCGGGGGGGGATATGACCATTGTTGGGTATTAAGAAAAGATCCTAACAGTTCGTTACCCCTAATAGCAACCGTTTATGAACCTACTAGCAGGCGACTAATGGAAGTTTTTAGTACGGAGCCGGGTGTACAGTTTTATACCGGTAACTTCTTGAATGGAAAGGAAAAAGGTAAGGGCGTAACCTATACTAAGCGATTTGGTTTGTGTCTGGAAACGGAACATTATCCCGACTCACCGAACCAGCCTCATTTTCCCAGTGTCGTACTACGTCCCGGGGAAACCTATCAAACCACAACAGCTTATCGATTCTCCGTTCAAGAAAAGTAATCGAATCTTTTCAAACGACGATTTAAATCTCTTTTTTTCGAATCTTCATGATACAAATTTTTAGAAGAGTTACAGTACTGGCTGGCAGTTTTTTACTTGCTATCTCGCCATTAGCGGGGCAAGATCTGGCCTCAAAATACGCAGGTACTATTACGCCCGAAGAACTAAGGTCGCATTTGACGGTTATTGCACATGATAGCCTTGAGGGACGTGCTACAGGCTCACCAGGGCAAAAAAAGGCTGCTGAATATGTATCTTCACACTATCGTCGTTTAGGTTTAAAACCGGCTGCTACTAATCCTGACGGGCGCCCAAGCTACTATCAACATTATAATCTGTACCGGGGTGCCTGGGAAGACTCTTATATCACCGTAGGCAAACATAAATTTGAACTCAACGGAGATTTCTATATCAATGGCTTGTTAAATATCGCTGAAGAAACCACCCTGGAGACCATTTTCTTAGGCTACGGTATCGAAGAGCCCAATTACTCGGATTATGCCAATGTAGATCTAAAAAACAAAGCGGTTGTTGTATTTGAAGGTGAGCCCAAAAATCCGGATGGCAATTATTTGATTTCAGGAAACAGTGCCTCCTCCAAATGGAGTGGACCACGAGGCTGGGAAGAGAAGGCAAGACTAGCAATACGTAAAGGAGCGCAAGCCTTGTTGATCATTACCGAAAAAGATGATCAAGCCTTCGATATGGAAATCCATCGTAGAGTGTCCATGATCCCACGGGTGCAACGGTTATCGCTTCGACAAGAGGAGACTCCCCGACAAACCATTGCAG
>JBAYRB010000200.1:0-5663 GCA_041676905.1 Spirosomataceae bacterium | reverse complement strand
GAAGGTAATGGCTATTCGGAAGAATGGCGCATCGAGGCAGCCAGGCGCGGTTTGAGCGATATATCCAAAGCCGTAGAAGCCTTAGCCTGTTACGTAACCCCCGATTCCGTAGAAGTTTTTGATAAAACCGGCGTGTTAACACCCCGGGAAGTCGAAGCCCGCTATGAAATTGAACTGGAAAACTATGTAAAACACGTTCAAATCGAATCCAGGGTAATTGAAGATCTTTCTTTGAACCACATTATGTCTACTTGTGTCAAATACCAGTTCAAATTGGCACAAACCGCGCGCTCGCTGACCGAGATGGGTATGCTCGACGAAGCACAGCCGATTCGGGAAATTATTGCCGACATCTCCCGACACGTAACGGTGATTAAAAAGCTGGTTTACGAGATGACAGAGTGCCGCAAAAAGGCGAATCACACCCCTAGTCTGGTGGAAAGAGCTCGGCTTTATGGAGACGAAGTAAAAAGCTACTTTGATCGAATTCGCTATCACGTAGATAAACTGGAATTATTGATCGACGATGAAGATTGGCCTTTGGTCAAATACCGAGAACTATTGTTTATCAAATAACAGTCGTTTTTTACGGTAACTTTGAGTAAACTTATATCGAAAACTAAACACTTGTACGATCATGAATCCGGGATTTGACCAGAATGAAATCGAGAAATTAAAGGCTGAGTGCCAGGAAGAAGGGCGTAACTTCATTTATGTAGAAAACGAAATCGATGAAGAAGACGACATAGATGAGCATGCACATATCCAGTTTATCGGTCGTTACGAAAACAAGGAAGTGATCTATGACGCACTCATTTACACCTTGCGCCTACATCATTCTGCGTTAGTCTATGATCTCGCACTGGAGCGTTTACAAAAGCAGTTCCCCGGTTACCTTCCACCCGATGAACGTGAACCAGGCACCTCAGCTGGTGAGCATTCTGATGACGAAGCGGAACTTATACTGACGGAGCTGATCGAGGAAATTGAAGAAAATGAAGAAATCAAAGTTCAGGAACATATCGAAATCGACCCTGATTTTGAATACGGAATCGGATTGGAAGTAGGATTGAATGTTGATCGTATCGACGATGAAATCATCGAAGACTTCATCCAGAAGTTCAATAAAAATGACCTCCGTCTCGACCCTTCAGTATATTCATTTCGTGCAGAGGAAGACGAAGAATAAAAGTATAGAATTGAATTCATAATACTGATTTTTTTCAGCGTATAACGAAAGCTTCCGGATTGACAAGACACCCGGAAGCTTTTCCATTTTATAGGATGAATTGAGTTAAGGTATAATAAATCTGGAGATTTGGGCACCTAATCTTAGGTTATAGATACCACTAGGCAATCCACTAAGATCTATTGACTGCGGATTAAATTCAATAACGCCCTCTTTACAAACCTGTCCGGTAGCATTGTAAATACGATAAGGACGACCTATCTGGGAGGATTTTACATTAATGACTGAGCGTGCTGGATTGGGGTATAAGGTCAGGGACTTCGCTACATCAAATTGATTGTATAGAACTTCCACCCGACTGTAAGTAAACTTGCCATCCAAGTCTACCATTTTCAGACGATAGTAATTTACCTCGCTTTCGGGGATATGCCGTAGGAAATAACGGTTTAAGCCTTTTTGATTTAAACCTTGTATAGTCTCCGACAAGGGGGTAAAAGAATCGCCGTCGGTGCTGTATTCAATTTCAAAATGGGAGAATAGTGTTTCCTCTGAAGTTTCCCATTCTAACCAAACTTCATTTTCGACCAGGCTCAATTTGAACGAAATCAAATTCAGTGGTAAGGGGGCATCGGTAGTTTTAACAAAGAACCCACTAAACCCTTCTACATTAAAAGAAATTTCCCAGCGTTTATGAACAGGATTCCAAACGATGTCTTCTAATTGTGGAATTAGATTCGAGGCTGCTCCGGTATATGAATTCGGGTCACCCGATCCGTCCGAACTTACCCCTCCTCTTTTTTCAATCCGAATATTTGCCTTTCGTTCTTCAATGGTTTCTGGGTCATCGGCGTCGGGCAACAACAATCCTGAGTCATTTTGTTGTTGATTAAATTCCTGAAACTCTTCATTGGTAAAAAAGAGTGTCACACGTGCTGTACTCCCTTCTGGGTTACTTTCCGGCGCGATCTCATAATTCCTTTTAACATAATTTTCCGGCTGCTCTGTACGAATCCAAACGCGAGCCGTTACATTTCCTTGTACAGCATTGGGGTTTCCATCGGTGGTAAGGGAAGCTATCAAGTGCTCACATTCTCCCGAAAACCAAATCGTGGAAACCCCGGAAGGAATGTTTAGTGTGTGTACTTGGTCCGTTATAGCTAATACGGCATCCTTGAAACCCGGACTTTCTGCTTCAAAAGCCCCCAGGTCGATGCTACAACCCTGTAATCTTGAATCACCTTTTAAGTCCTTATCCGTTTCAAGGTCGCCTCCTGTATTCGTATAAAACTGATTGTTCCCGGCTCCAATGATCGGACTATCCGGATCTGGCAAACCAGTGGTCAGATCGATCCCTAGCCCCGCAACTAATGGGGTTGGTTGGCTAGCTTCATCGTAAAATTGATTGCTCACCACTGAGTTCAGGAGGGTATATCCCACTAGGTTTTCATCCTCCGATGTGGTTAATTTAAAGTCTCCGATTAGTAGCGAGTTTTGGAGTGTTATATTTATAGGTTCAGTTATGGTACCAATGGCCCAATTTCCTAGAATTGTTGAATTCACCAGGAGGGGAGAGCCATTCGCTTGATACCAGCTGTCGTTCACGTGCCTTATAAAGACGTTGACAAGGGTAGGATTTCCATCATTATTATACCAGGCACTCGGCATCGGGCCTGACTGATTATCATATATTCGAACGTTTTTTACAAAGGGTTCACCTGTGAGATTCAACCATGCCGCCCCTACTCTGGCGTAATTGTTTCGGATATGTACTTGTTCTACGCATATATTGCTGACATTATACATGCCACCGCCGCCAAATTTTAGAATTTCGGGCTCTTGTCGAACGGTTATTGATTGGCTAAACGTGCCGTCTGCGTTCCCCTCAGTGATGCTGAACCCATTGAGCAGGGCGCTTCCCATTTCCCCTATAGATATCACTACATGGAATACCCGCTCACCGGATTCGGTGATAATGCCACTTAGGATCGTTCCTTGCCCCTCCTCCGTGGGTAAAATTCGGGGATCATTTAGGTTACGAACGCCGTTCAAGGGATCAAAACCTCCAAAAAGTTGGACATTGGGTATGAGAACAAATGCATTGTCTCGGCCACCATCCTGGGTATATTCCCCATCCACAGCACTGTATAAAGGCGTATAAGTCCCTTTTGCAACAAAAATTTTGAGGGGATTATTGACATCCCAGGGGGCTTCATTTTCTGTCTCATCCCATTGAGCTCGTGCCCATTTTAAAGCATCGGCTAATTCAGGAATTGCATTTTCCCAACTATCTCCCGCTCCAGTCCCCCCGGCTACATTTTTATCTACATATAGAATGCCATTTTCGTCAGGAGTGATATTCAGGAGATATTCATAAGCACCGATATCGATATCCCCATCTGAAACCCGAGGGTTTCCTGAAAGATCAGTATCGTCTTCTAAATTTCCTTCTGCCTGCACATAGTAGTCATTATTTCCAGCATTCAGGAGTAGACTTGAACCGAGAAGGGAGAAATCACCTTGTGTCGGGTTTCTAAAAAAATGTTGAGGAGTATATGCGGGATCCCAGGGAATATTTCCAGATGAACTTGACACACGTCCCTCTACCAAACTATGGTAAGCAAGTATCGAACTGCTGTTGTTACTTCCCAGTATGACTGTGTTGTACGCGCGTATTTGGGTACTGGCCGTTGCGATGGCCGAATAATCATTGTCTGCATGATTTCCTGCTATCGTCACCTGGGTCAACCTGGAAACGGAGGTAGAATAATCGGCATAAATTGCTCCACCCCATTCGTAAGACGTGTTTTGAATGAAAGCACTGTTGATTATATCAAATTCCTTTAGATAGGCTACGAACAACCCTCCCCCCATCGAGTTAACTACATTGTCTCGGATAAGTGCATTTTTTAGTTTCAGTACGGGCGAGGCACAGAAAATTCCTCCCCCCCGATTTCGGTTTACACTTACTTGATCAACCATGTAGTTATAGGGCTGTCCGATCGCATTACCGCCCGAAATTTCCACCCCGTCGATTATCACAGCTCCTTGGTCATGCACCGTTAACACCACCTGATAGACATTGTCATCCCGATTTTGGTGTAACCATTTTCCCTGCAATTCATCCCAAACTAGATTATCGTCCCCATTCAAATCCCCTGACAAAATAGTCCCAGACCCACCTATTCCGGGAAAGATGCGCCGGTGATTCAAACTCGTAATTCCACTTTCAGGGTCGAAACCACCATAGATTTCCACATAAGGCACCATTAGAAAGGTTTTATGCTCGGCAACGGGGTCATCCGGATTGGGACTGTAAAGGGGGGTGTAAACGCCTTTTGCTACAAAGATTTTCAAGGGGTTTTGCTCATCCCAACCTGCTTCTTCCCCGTCTGAGCCCCACTGTTCCCGAGCCCAAGCTAAAGCATCTGCCAGTTCGGGAAGGGCATTTTCCCATGAGTCTCCGGTTGGGGTATGGTCAGGAACATGCTTTTTCTGCATATCCACATAGAGAATATTACCCGAACCCAACTCGATCGAGGTTTGGCTTTGAGAGAACCTTGCGGTTAGAAATAAGACACAGAAAAAACTTAATCGTAAAAATTGATGTAACAGTACCTTCATAACGGTTAAAGTTTACTACGAAACCAGAAAGTTGTTTTAATGATTATGGATACGTTGAGTAAATCAAGAGCAAGATCGACCCGTTGAAGGACAATGAACGTCGAAAAGGTATAGCACGCCTATTGCCGAAACAGCCGTGATCGAGCACTCCTACTTACGCATCAAATCTATTCAGGACGTTCAAACCTACACCTGTACTTTGGTATAGTTTTTCGCCCGACTGAGCAGTTTTCGTGTCGAATTCCCCATTTTTCTGCGAGTACTGCCGGCTTTTACGCGTACAACGCTGGCAAATTCCTTTTTTTTAGAGCGATCGAAAAAAGGATATCCTATATTTGTTCACCAGACCCATTTTGTCGTTTAGATGTATTTATCGAACCTCTTTCGACTTATCTGTCTGCTCTGTCTGTCGACTGCGACCATCGCTTTTTCTAGCACTTCCAACACAGTGGTGAATTTGAACCCCAAGGAAGAGCTTCCCCTGTGGAATATAAAGCAACTTGACTTTGTACCTCTTAACGAGGATAATGAGTTGCAACAAGCTACCGACCGTCAGGGCATTACTTGGATTAAAGGACAATTTCCGGATACCTTATTGGACAAAGAGGTTATTGTCCGATTAAATTCGGCACGTATTGTCCATTACGATTTTTTCATCAGTCGATCCGACACCCTCCGACCAATTCCCAAAGAAACCCGTACTCGCAGGATCGATTTTTTAAACCGGTACCCAACCTACCGCCTGTGGGTAGATTCGCCCGAATTCTATTTACGTCTGCACCAAAATTTACCCGGGATTATCAAACTGGAAATCCAAGAAAATGTATGGCAAACGGCCTTGTTATCGCAGGAT
>JBAYRB010000199.1:0-5678 GCA_041676905.1 Spirosomataceae bacterium | reverse complement strand
TTATCGATTTCTATAATGTGGCTTTTCCCGCCCACTTTTTCTATGGCTTCTGCCACTTCTTCAGCGTTATTGGGTGCATAGGCAAACATACATCCGCCGCCTCCTGAGCCGTTTATTTTACCTCCAAGAGCACCGGCAGCCAAAGCTGCATCCATCATACGTTCTATTTTGGGAGTTGACGTTTTCTTGTAATCCCGGAGGTTAGAATGATGACGATATAGCAAATGGCCGAGTGTTTTGTTGAGTTCATCGGCGTTGATATCGGCATTTTGGAGCAATTGTTTGCCTTGTATCAATAGTTCACGATCCTCAATATTTGCGGATAACAAAGCGAATTCGTCGTCAGTTAGAAAACGTTGGTATTGCTTTGCCTCTTCTGCAGTAGTGGTGAAAATACTGAATTGTGGGTCTTTAGCTGTTACTTTTTGGATGATGGCTTCCATGCCATATCGGCAACGAGCCAGGATGCCAATTGTATCTTTAGGTTCTAGGGAGTCACCCAGAACAAAAGTTCCCGGTTTACGATTCAGCACCTCCACCCGGATTTCGGGTGTTGACTCCAAGTAAATTATATTACCCAAGGCTGTGGAATAGTGATCCATCATTCCTCCCGGCTCGCCAAATTCCGGTACTTCTGCCAGGTAAGCGATCTCACCAATTTCTTTGGGAGAATAGTGGAAGGGGTTGTCGCTCATCTTATCCAGGAAGCTCACCCAGGAAACGATCAATGCAGACGAGCTGGAAGTGCCTGAATTAATGGGAATATTTCCCTGGACGGTGACTTCGAAACCATGCGAAAAGGTAGTTCCCTTTCTCTTCAAGACATTAATCGCACTTTTGTAGTAGTCTCGATCCTGGGTATAGGGGAACGTCTGATGTATGGAAAATTCAATTCGGTCGTTCAGATCGGGCAAGTGTATAATCACTTTGTCATCGTTACGACCCGTACCTTCAATTTGAATTCTACGGGAAATGGCCGCGGCAATTACCGGCAGTCCCAAATAATCTTGATGTTCTCCGAACAGGCAAATCCTTCCGGGGGTACTCGTGAGCATATTACCAGTTTCTTTTTTTATGTCCAATCAAAGCGTAATAAAGTATGTATCCGTATAGGGGTAATAAGATCCAGTATGCATGTTGGGTGCTACCGGATTTATCAGCGATCATTCCATAGACCATGGGCAAGATCGCCCCTCCGGAAATACCCATAATTAAAAGAGCTGATGCTGTTTTGGTAAATTTACCGAGTCCATCGAGGGCGAGAGGCCAAAGTGCAGGCCATACCAGGGCGTGTGCAAAACCAAGCAGGGCAATGCTATAAACTGAAACAATGCCGCTGGTGAAGATGGCTAGAATGGAAAAGCCTATCCCCATTATACCGGAAAGTACGAGGTAAGTCGATTGTGAAATTACTTTTGGGATCAACAGGATTCCGAGCAAATAGCCCACCATCATTCCAAATAGGGTATAGGTTCCAAATTTTCCGGCTTGTTCTTCCGGAAAACCTAGGGATACACCGTAATTGATGACCGTATCGGCGGCGATTACTTCGACACCCACATAACAAAATATAGCGACGATACCCAAAACTAGGTTAGGGAATTGCCATATACTGGTTTTTCTAGTGACTGGAACTTCTTCGGACGGTTCTTCCTCTTCGGCGTCAACTTCAGGAAGACCTTTGGAAGTTTTGACGACCAGGGCTAAAACCACTAGGATAGCGGTTAGGATCAGGTAAGGAATTTCAACTTTTTTGAGTTCATCTTGTGCGGAGAGAGCTACAGCGCCTCCTCCCAAAAGAATACCGGCAAAAATGTATTGGGCAATGACACCGGCTAATTTATTGGCAATACCCATGAAACTAATCCGTTGAGCGGCACTCTCTTTCGGGCCAAGAATGGTAACGTAAGGGTTAGAAGCCGTTTGTAATAGCGTTAAACCGATACCGATGGTGAATAAGCCACCTAAAAATAAGGGGTATGATGCAATCTGTGCGGCCGGTATGAAGATGAGCGTCCCTACAGCCATGACTAATAATCCTAATGCCATCCCGTTTTTAAAACCGGTGCGTTTCAATACCTCCGAAGCGGGCAAGGCCATAATGGTATAGGAAATGAAGAAGGCGAAGGTTACGAGGTAAGAACCGGTATTGTCAAGATTAAACGCTTTTTGGAAAAAAGTGATCAGTGTCGCGTTTACCCAGGTTACAAAACCGAACACAAAAAAAAGGATACCGATGATAATCAGAGGGCCGAGATAATTTTTGTTTTGGTTGCTCATCAGATTTTACTTTATAAACGGTTGACTATAAACTATACTAGCAGATATTAGTTGACAATTACTTAGTTATTCAGTTTTAATAAAAGTGGAAACTTTTTGATATTCCCTCAGTGTTCCTACTTTGTAACCCGTGGGAACGGGCTACGAAAGTAATAATAAACTTGTATTAATGTTTAGCGGAAGTCCAAAGTAATGAAAAAAGGGGTTTAGTTTTTTTCACTCCGTTATTTTTCCGATCTTGCCTCCCCTAACAACTAATATAGGTTGCTCTGTTACTGAAGAGAGCAGGGTTTTTATTGCTGCTGAGGTGAATAAGTAAACCTCGAACCTTATTAATGTGTTGTACACATACTTTGTAACGACATTATAAGGGCTGTCTATTTAGGTTAAGTTTTGCACATTTATGGTTAATCACAGGGTGTCAGTTTTCCGGAAGGAGAGCTTTAATTCAGCTCATCGTCTGCATAATCGTGCCTGGTCTGACGAGAAAAATGCAGCGGTTTTTGGGAAGTGCAACAACCCCTCATTTCATGGGCACAATTACGAGTTAATCGTAAAGGTAACTGGGCCTGTCGACCCTGAAACTGGATATGTCATTGATATGGGCAAGTTGGGGGCGTTGGTGAGAGAACTGGTCGTCGACAAATTTGATCACCGTAACCTTAATTTAGAGATAGCCGAATTTGCGGACTTAAACCCCACTGCAGAAAATATCGCTATTGTAATTTACACGATACTGAGGCCACATATAGGCCAAAATCTGGATTTGAAAATTAAATTGTATGAAACAGAACGGAACTTCGTCGAATATCCTGCTTGACAATCAGGTGGAGGAGATCGGAGACCAACACTTTTTAACCTCTTTGGAAACACCGATGCGGGATGACGCATTCCGGCTGGATGAAGATCTTAAAATGGAGCTTATTGCCGAACATTTTAAGAGTATCATGGAGATTTTAGGCCTCGATCTAAATGATGATAGCCTTAAAGGGACACCGGAAAGGGTAGCCAAAATGTATGTTCGGGAAATTTTTAGTGGTTTGAATCCAGAAAATAAACCGTCGGTAACCTTGTTCGAAAATAAGTACCGCTATGACCAAATGCTCGTGGAAAAGGATATTACCGTGTTTTCTAATTGTGAACACCATTTTGTTCCCATACACGGCAAAGCACACGTCGCTTATATCTCGAGCGGAAAGGTCATTGGACTGTCTAAACTGAACCGAATCGTGCAGTACTATTGCCGACGCCCACAGGTTCAAGAACGGTTGACCGTCCAAATTGCTAATGAATTGATGCAAGTTTTAGAAACACCCGACGTAGCCGTACTCATTGATGCTAAGCATATGTGTGTGTCGATGAGAGGGATTGAGGACCATGCCAGTTCTACGGTTACATCGTATTATGGTGGTAAATTTGCCCAAGAAGAGACCAAGCAAGAGTTTTTACGTTACTTGGGTCTCTAGGTAATCATTGGTCCTTTTTTAGGCTCATTAAATATTCTACCAAATCTACCAATTCGTCGGTGCGCATAGCCTCGTGCAAACCGGGCGACATCATCGATTCGTCCAAGGGTTGAATGGAAACGACATTGGCCATTTTGTATTCTTGCGTACTTCCTCCAGGGAGTTTTAAGATCAAATCCGTTTCTGTTTTACTCGACACGATACCCGCGGTTTCCGTGCTGTCCTTTAATTTGACAATATACCCCTCATAACCGAAGCTAATACCTGCGCTGGGGTAATAGATTGCTAAATATTGCCCCTCTCTCGATAGTTTGTCGCCGATCTCAGTGAGAGCAGGGCCAAAGTCCGACCCTTCCGAATTCACTTGATGACAAATTGAACAGTATTGCATAAAAACAGCTTTACCTCTCGTGGGATTTCCCACGCGTGTAATCAGCTCTTTAACCGGTGGGTGGCTTTGAACCGACTTTTGATCCGTTCCTAGATAGGAAGCCGCTTCCATTCGGACAGCCTTTCGCCATGCGTTGCTCAAACTCTGTATGGCTACACCTTGTAAATCTCCTGTAAAGGATCCCTTCCGCAAGTGCTCTAAAATTTGATCCTCCCCTTTGGAGGTTCCCGCCATTGCCCGGATAGCTGTTTTACGCAAGGACTCCGGATTTTTCTCATTGAGAAATGTGCGTTCGAATAACTGGAATGAGGTTTCGTTCCCGACTCTTGCCATGGAGGTCAGAAGTGCTTGTTTCCTTTCTAAATTACTTCCATTCATTACGTTTTGAACCAGGCTCCCCCCATTCTGTTTTAGCAGTTGGGAAGCAGCACTACGACTTAATGCATCGTAGGGCTTCGATATAGCCATTTCCAGCAAACGTGGATTTTCCTGGGTAGGCTCAAAGCGTTTTACCAATTCGATGTAATCCTCTGTTCCATAGGTTTTGTCTAATAATTTTTGCAGTACTTTCCTTGCTTCGGGTTGTTGTTTCACGTAGCCTGGGTCCAAGTGGGAGATAGCCACCTGATTAATTTCAGAGGTTCCTGAAGCATTATTTTTCAGGATGGTCATGATTGCTTCTGATTTCTCTCGACCTCCCGGGTTAAAGTCAAAGGCGCGAAAATAGCGAAGTCGTTCTTGGAGGGGGACTTGGTTGTCGCCCGCTAATTTAGCTAGATAGGGGATGGAAAGGGGCGTTCTTGCCCGCCAAACAATATCCCGTCCGGCCTGCGACTGGGTTGGATCCTCTTTTAACATATGAAGCCATGTTTGGAACAAATTATCCCAGTTATTCTCGGCACCTATACCCAGGGCTTCCAAATACCATCGATCGCCACCCGGATAGCGAATGGCTACCTGTGCCCAGGCATTGGCTGCATAGGGCGACTTCTGGCCGTGAAGAGAAATGGCTACTTCCCTTCTGACTTGTGGATCCCTATCTTCTGCCGGTTTTAACCATAGACCCGTGATGTTCCGGTTAACTTGTCGGGCTGCACGTAATACCGTTATTCGAATATTGGCGTCGGAATCTTCAGAAGCGATTTCCCAAAGGGGATCTTCTTCAGAAATCAGTTTTGAAAGTATCCAAAATGCTCTGGCACGAAGGCGACTGTCAGTTGTCGAACTACCAAATAATTTCTTAAGTAGTTGGATGGATCGATCGGGTTGCGATCTTAGTGTTTTTGATGCCAAATAACGTATGGCTGGATTAGGATTGGCCAACGCTTTTAGTGCACCTTCTATTGAACTGACATCAGGAGGAGCTATTTGATAACGTGAGACATCGGGTGCAACTCGATAAATTCTGCCACGCGTTGTATCCCCCATTTGATGGCCTCCTACACCAGGATCGTACCAATCGGACACAAAAACGGATCCATCGGGTGCTACGGCTATGTCGGAAGGGCGGAACCATTGATCTTGTGTACTGTAAAGTAGAT
>JBAYRB010000198.1:0-5682 GCA_041676905.1 Spirosomataceae bacterium | reverse complement strand
AGGTAGTCATGCAGTTATATGATGAAAAGAAGATAGATCTCAACCAAAAAGCATCTTTTTATTTACCCGAACTGAAGGGCACCGACAAACAAAATATCACCCTAAAGCAGTTGCTAATCCATCAAGCCGGGCTAAAATCTTTCTACCCCTTTTTATGGGAATCGACCATGCTATCGCCGACCGAGTTATCTGGAAAATACTATAGCAATAAGCGGGATAGCCTGTATTCACTTCGAGTGTCACCAACCTTATTTGCCAATCATTCGGTACAAGATTCGGTGTGGAAATGGATAATTGAATCGCCCATGGGGAAGAAAAACCGCTCCAATGCCTATCCCTATGTATATAGTGACCTAGGTTTTATTTTTCTTCAAAAAATCATTGAACGGGTCACGGGTACCCCGTTAGACGAATATGTGAACCGTAAGTTAATAAAACCGCTTGGATTGGAACGCATGACCTTCAACCCCTTGGATCATGCTTTTAATGTGAGTGAAATTGCACCGACTGAAAATGATAATCGGTATCGCGGCGAACTTTTACGAGGGACTGTACACGATCAAATGGCGGCTTTAATAGGGGGTGTAGCGGGACATGCCGGAGCTTTTGGAAACGCTCGCGACTTAGCGGTAATCTTACAGATGAATCTGTGGAAAGGCACTTACGGTGGAAAAAGGTATATTCAACCGGAAACTGTTGAATTGTTTGCCAAGAACCATGGTGTTCATCGAGGGTTAGGCTGGAATAAACCCCGTTCGTCGAACAACAGTTCGTATTTATCGGCGTTGGCTTCTCCGAGTTCATACGGGCATACCGGCTTTACAGGGAATATTGTGTGGGTTGATCCTGAGAAAGAACTGATTTTTATCTTTCTATCGAACCGGGTACATCCCAGTTCCGACAATAATCGCATCAATACATTGAAAATACGGCGACGTATTCACGACGTTGCCTACGAGGCCATCTTGCGATATGATCCGATATAAATCAAATTTTTTTCAAGATATAGGGTACATGCCCTGGATCTCCCTCCTTTGCTTCTTTATTCCCGTATCCTTAAATGCCGAAATCATTACCATCACAGGATATGCGCAGGGAACTACCTATCAAGTGAAATATGTCGATCAATCAAAACGCAACTTTCGCACCGAAATAGAAAAGTTGTTAGCCGACTTTGATAAATCATTGTCGTTGTATCGGGAAGATTCCGAGCTGTCTGTTTTTAATCGATCTCACGCTATTCGGTTTACGACACCGTATTTTTATCCCGTCCTTCAAAAATCTTATGAAATTTATAAGGCTACAGACGGTCTCTTTGATCCTACAGTTTCACCGCTGATCAAAGCCTATGGATTCGGTCCGGAAGGTAGAAAGGAAGCAGGGGTGAATCTCGATTCAATCATGCAATTTGTTGGATTCGATAAAGTTAATTTTGATTCCCTATCGGTGTCGAAGAAAGTAGACCCTGTATCGCTTGACTTTAACGCGATCGCGCAAGGGTACTCTGTAGATTTAATATGCAAATTCCTTGAAGAACGTGAAATTTATAGTTACTTGGTAGAAGTCGGTGGAGAGTTGCGTGGAAAAGGGGTAAAACCCGATGGGAATCATTGGGTTGTGGGGATATCAGATCCCATCAAACCTTCTCAACTTGCCGCAACTGTTGTGATAGACGATCGAGCTATGGCAACATCGGGAAATTACAGGAATCGATATCAGAAAGATGGGATTACCTACACCCATATTGTCAATCCAAAAACAGGCTTCCCAGGCGTGAGTGATATATTGAGTGTGACTGTTTTTGCGACGGATGCGATGACCGCCGACGGTTATGCAACGGCACTGTCGATTATGGGTATTGAAGGTTTAAAACAATGGCTAAAAAAACATCCTGGGTTGGATGTTTTCGCGGTGTTTTCGAAAGAAGATGGTAGCCACGCTGTTTATATAAGTGAAGGGATACGGCCTTTTGTAAAATTAAGGGAATAATTTACTAGCCAAATACGGGGCAGAGGCTTATTGTGCATGCGTCAGGCAGTCGAAATTTACAGCATCAAAGGGAATTTAAAACTCCCTGAGAAGCGCGTTAGCATCCTTCTATTTTGCTTCTAAAAACTCCTAGAAAAGGGTAGAAAATATTTCGGGCTCATTCGTAGTTTTTTAATATTCTTTTCGCTAAGTTTATCGGGTTCAAATTCCAAATCGTTATTCAGTACTCGTGAAAAAGCTATCATTTTATGTGATTTTAGCATTCATCTCGTATGTACTGATCGAAGTATGTATTCGTCTCTTCGTTTGGGTACATCCGGTTCCCATGTTGTTCGAAAACAATTACAATCGCTTTAGAGGGAGCCCCAATGCTATGATTTTCGGATACCCTTTGAATTCCCATGGTTTTAAGGATGAGGAGTTCGAGCCCAAGGAAAACGGTGTTTTTCGTATAGTGGGTATCGGCGATTCATTTACGTTCGGGGTTACACCTTATCCTGAAAATTTTTTAACCATTGCCGAAAACGAGCTCAATAAGCGAATTTCGAACCCCAAAATTCAGATTTACAATATGGGAATTCCGAGTATTGGTCCCCGGGAAGAAGTAGCATTGCTGGCAGATGAAGGTCTTTCCTGGCAGCCTGATCTGGTAATGATCAATTTCTTTGTAGGTAATGACTTCCAGGAATCGATACGATCCACGAGAAGAAAGTTTGTCGAAAAATATTCTTACACGGCCAATATACTTTACCTGGCCTATAAAATGATTACCAATACAAGCCGAGACCTCCGGCAGCAGTACAAAGATGGTTGGACGACTTACTGTGATACTTGTCGGGTGTTTTCCAAGGAAGGGTATCTGGAATTAGAGGCAGATAGGAGCTATATCTTTCATAAAGGAAATGACTTGTTTGAAAGGCAACTTTCAGATGTAATCGTTTACATAGAAAGAGCCAGAAAAATGTGTCAGGCTAAGAAATGCCAATTGTTTGTATGCATCTTTCCCGACGAAATGCAAGTGAGCGCTGAATTGCGAGAAGAAGTAATCCAACGGCTCAAACAAAGAGGGGAGACGCCGGAATGGGATAATTCGCTTCCCAATCGCCGACTGGCGGAAGAACTTACGAAATTAAATATTCCCCACGCCGACTTGCTTCCGGTTTTTGAAAATGAGAAAGATAGTATCTGTTACTTACCACACGATACCCATTGGAATATCCGTGGGAATCGGTTGGCGGGAAATTTTATAGCCGACCAACTAGAAGCGTATATCGGGAAAATATCAGTAAACTAAATTAATAGGAGGGGGCGATTATTCATCTCACCAAACATTCGTTTATAGGAAAATTGCGGATAATAAATCTGCACTGGGAAACGCACTTTTCTTTTTGAACTCCCTCGAGGTACTTTATTACGTGGGTGATTCAGCCTTAAGCTAGAGCTGTAGCGAAGCTGTAATTGGGTGTAGATGAAGTTAGGTCACCCCTATGGAGTTCTCTTTTTGGGAGGGCTAAGGAGAATTTTGTTTTATTATACCTAGCAAAAAAATAATGAATAAACCGAAATGCCGGTGAAGCGGGTTGCGGTTTTTGGAGTTCGAACTCAAAACTTGAAATATAGTATTCAAAATCTTGAGGGCTTCATAAGAAAGGCAGCTGCTCCACATTATCCCTAAGTTTTACTTATCTTTAACTTTCTGCAAAGCAAAAAACGATACCAAATTATGAGTCAAACGGTTGGAAAGTTAAAATCTCTGTTTCTTATTTTTACGAGCTTCCTTTGTATTCACAATGCGTTGGTTGGGCAATCGATATTAAAAGAAGGTGATCCAGCACCCGATTTCAATTTAAAAGGTGTAGATGGGAAAAATTATACGTTGGAGTCGTTTTCCGACCACGATATACTCGTGGTGATATTCACCTGTAACCATTGTCCGACCGCCCAAGCTTATGAAGAAAAAATAAAGAAATTGGTGAACGATTATTCTTCCAAGAGGGTTGGAGTCGTCGCCATTTCGTCAAATGATCCTTTGGCCATTCGCCTCGATGAATTAGGTTATACCGATTTGAGCGATTCTTTCGAAGAAATGAGAATTAGAGCAAAAGAGCACCACTTTAATTTCCCTTATCTTTACGATGGAAAAACACAATCAGTAGCACAGGCATACGGCGCGCAAGCCACTCCCCATGTGTTTATTCTGGATAGAAACCGAAAAATTCGTTACCAAGGCCGTTTTGATGATACAGAAAAGCCAGGAGTACCGGTTAGAACCCCGGATGTGATGAATGCTATAGAGGCATTATTAGCTGGAAGGAAGATCGATAACCCGGTCACGAAAACCTTTGGCTGTTCCATGAAGTATTCTGATAAAAGATATACCGTAGAGGACGAAAAGAAAAAATGGGCTACGGAAACAGTTACATTACAGCCGATTGATATGGATGGTATCAAAGAATTGCTGGCTAACAATACCGACAAATTGAGATTCATCAATGTATGGGCAACTTGGTGCGGACCGTGTGTAAGTGAATTCCCTGATTTGCTAACGATCTACCGCATGTATCGAGGTAGGGATTTTGAGTTTATAACCCTTAGTATGGACGATCCAGAAAGACCCGATAGAGTGGAAAAATTTTTAAAAAATCGCCATGCTTCTGCCACAAATTATCATTTTATCGGGGATGACAAATATAAAATGATGGAAGCCCTATCACCTGAATGGCAAGGAGCTTTACCTTTTTCTATTATTATTGAACCAGGGGGGAAAGTGATTTATTCCAAGCAGGGGATCATAGATCCGTTTCAAGTAAAAAAAATCATTGTAGAAAATCCTACGATTGGTCGGTATTATTAGAATAATACCTTTAGTAAATGGGTATAGTTTCTTAATATTGACGGAGAGTTTTGAATTAAATAACCTTATCCCCATGATTTTCAATAGACGCTTTAATGTTGGCAAGTCAATTATTGCATTGGTCTTATTATCGGGCTTCCTTTTTTCCTGTGCCAGTGTACCTCGGCGCCCAGTCGATTACATTAATGTTGCGAGTTATAATTTACGATTAGATACCCAAAATGACGGGATTAACGCTTGGCCGAACCGGAAAGACTGGGTGAACGCCCTGATACGATATCACGACTTTGATATCTTCGGAACCCAAGAAGGTTACCGTCATCAGCTGGAGGATATAGCTCGATTGAGCGAGTATCGTTTTACTGGAAGCGGAAGAGATGATGGTAAAAAGAAAGGAGAACATTCGGCTATTTTCTACAAAAAGGATCGGTTTAAGCTGTTGGATTCGGGTGACTTTTGGCTGAGTGAGACGCCCGATAAACCGGGAAAAGGTTGGGATGCCACCTGTTGTAACCGCATTGCCTCGTGGGCTAAATTTAAAGACCTGTTGACAAAAAGGGAATTTTACTTTTTTAACGTCCATTTCGATCATCAAGGAGTGGTCGCCAGAAGGGAATCGGGGAAATTAATGGTGGAGAAAATTAAGGAAATAGCGGGTGATGCTCCGGTTATTTTGACGGGCGACTTTAATTCTACCCCCGAAACCGAGCAAATCTATACCATAGGAATCCTTTTGCAAGATGCCTATAAAGCGTCGAAAATGCCGCCCTACGGACCCGAAGGAACGTTTACCGGCTTTAAATGGAACGCACCTATGGATAAAAGGATCGATTATGTCT
>JBAYRB010000197.1:0-5724 GCA_041676905.1 Spirosomataceae bacterium | reverse complement strand
TATAATCAACATGTCACCCTCCCTTCTTTCAATTGAAGGTTCTTCGAATGATGTGAAGCGTTTTCCAGATTCCTTAGTCGTTCGGATTCCTGATAATAGAATACGAACCAACTATGAATCGAAACTGCCCCTCGAACTGCCGAATTCGTCGGTAAAAGTGAGTCATGAAGCTGTTTATGTAAGTTTTGAAGTTTCTCAAATTTGATGAGCCATGGCTTTGAAAGTAGGGGTTACCGGTGGGATAGGTTCGGGAAAAAGTACCGTTTGTCGCGTATTTGAATGTTTGGGTGTACCCGTATATTATGCCGATGATAGGGCGCGTTGGCTGACCGAAAACCATGTTGAAATCGTAGCGGAAGTTACTGCCCTTCTCGGACCTGAAGCCTACACCCATGATGGTGGATACAATACAGCTTTCGTTTCCTCACGCGTTTTTGGGGATAAATCACTCCTTCAACGGCTGAATCAAATCATTCATCCTCGCGTAGGGGAAGATTCACGTCGATGGTTTGAGCAGCATGCAGACCAGCCCATCCTAATGAAGGAAGCGGCCATTATGAAAAAGCAAGGCTCCGAATTAGATTATATTGTTGCGGTAATAGCGCCGGAACAACTTCGCATCAGTCGAGTGTTAACGCGCGACAAAAAACGTACGAAAGAGCAGATAAAGGCCATTATTGCAAACCAGGGTACCGATGAATATTTCCGTTCCATTGCCGATTTCATCGTTTACAATAATGAAAGTGAATTAATAATTCCTCAGGTAGTGGAGATCTACGACACCTTGCTCGCATCCAAATCAGGGAGTAATTGAACCGGGGGTAGTCCTAGCTTTTTCCCTTCTTCCAGCATGTAATTATAGGCTAGTTCTAAGGAATTGGGTATAATTCCCTCCAAAATAGCTTCCCTAACCGCTTCTTTGATGATACCCACCTCTCGTGAAGGGCGTAAATTAAAAGCGTTCATGATCATTTCTCCCGTAATTACCGGTTGAAATTCCCGAAGTTTATCTCGTTCCTCTAGCTCTTCAAGCTTTTTCTCCAGCCTATCGAAGTTTTTAAGGTAACGTTTAACTTTATCAGGGTTTTTAGACGTAATATCGGCTCGACATAGCATCATCAGTCCTTCGAAGTCCGGACCTGCTTCTACCAATAAACGTCGCATGGCCGAATCGGTGATCGTTTCCTTTGAAAGGGCGATGGGGCGTAAATGAAGTCGGACTAGGTTTCGTACATACCGCATTTTTTCATTGAGTGGTAATTTCATTTTGCGGAAAATTTGAGGGACCATCCGTGCCCCTTTTTCTTCGTGCCCATGAAATGTCCATCCGGCTTTCTTATCGAATCTTTTCGTAGCGGGTTTCGCTATATCGTGCAATAACGCAGCCCACCGCAACCACAGATCATTGGATCGGAGCGCAACATTGTCGAGGACTTGTAGTGTGTGGTAAAAATTATCCTTGTGCCCCTTTCCGTCCATGGTTTCCACCCCCTGTAAAGCGACCAATTCCGGGAAGATTTCAGTAAGTAAGCCGCTCTGATAGAGTAGTTTAAATCCGTATGAAGGTGTTGGCGCAAGGATGATTTTATTCAGTTCATCGGTAATCCGTTCTTGTGAAACAACATGGATGCGTTCCTTCATAGCCATGATGGCCTCGAAAACGTCCGGGACTATATCAAAGTCCAGTTGTGTAGCAAATCGGATGGCCCGCATCATCCGTAGGGGGTCGTCTGAAAAAGTCAGTTTTGGTTCAAGTGGGGTACGAATTAATTTTTTACGGAGGTCGCTTATCCCTTCAAAAGGATCGATGAGCTCACCGTAGCCGTCTTTGTTTAACTTAATACCCATCGCATTAATGGTAAGGTCTCTTCGATTTTGATCGTCTTGCAGGGTTCCTTCCTCGACGATAGGCTTCCTTGAATCGGCACGGTAGGATTCTTTTCTAGCTCCTACAAATTCGATTTCCCAGTCGTCGAGGCGGATTTGGGCAGTGCCAAATTTGGGGAAGAAGTTGACCTTTATGTTAGAACCTAGTAATTCCGCGGTTTTTTCAGCCAGTTTTATTCCGCTTCCGACACAGACGATGTCAATGTCCTTGGACGGGCGTTTGAGTATAAGGTCTCTAACATGTCCTCCAATCACATAGGTTTCGACACCAAGGCTATCTCCAGCTTTGGAGATGATTTCAAAAATCGATTTGGGCGACAGTTGTTCGGCTAAATTCATCCTGCAAAAATAGTGTTTTACTATCGCATTTTGGGAATTGGTCAACAGCTAATTCCGGCTGTGAAATCCGATTTGAAAGAAATCATACCTTAGATCTGAGAAAGGGTTGAAAATATTTTATGTTTTGACAAACTCACTTTTAGGGTTAAGCACTTATATTTGCACCCGCATGCCGAAGTGGTGGAATTGGTAGACACGCACGTTTCAGGGGCGTGTGGGAGAAATCCTGTGCGGGTTCGAGTCCCGCCTTCGGTACCAACCGGAACTTAGATGAATTTTTATCGGAAGTTCCGGTTTTTTTGTGGGGTAAAGGGTAGTTTTTATGGTAGATACGGATCAAGCATATTGCATTTAGTTCGTCTCCGGCTAATCCTATATATCTGCAAGCGGATCAGGCGTATTGCTTGGGGAGTGTTTTGGTCTATACCTCAAAGTTTCTTTATCAAAATGATAACCATATTTGGGAAAGGAAATATGGTTTGAAGTAATAGAGTAGTATGGTATGGTAAGGAAAATGTATCCGCACTTTCGATAGGTGTTCCAGTGCCGTTCGCATAGCATAAAGATACAAACAACCAGTGGGTTACGCAAGCTTATACCCGCTTATGGTTCCACATAAAATTCAACTTCCGCAACCGATGATACATCATCCAGAAGCCCCATGTACGATGGAGCTCAGCCAGCTTTGATAACTCGTCAATCACTTCGCTGTCATCCTTGCGCTTGGCTTGGTAATAGTAAACCGAAGTACTAATACAAAACAACATACAGGCCTAGCGAAGGCCCATCTTAAACTCCTCACGGGCATAGCCCACCAACTCACGCTTCTCGCCAGGCCCTAAAGCATTTTTTCTATAACATCCTTTAAAACGGTATTCTGGAGCGTCAGTTCGGCAACAATCTTCTTGTATTGTGCCAACTCCTTTTCCATTTCCTTCATCTGCTTGAGCTGGGAAACGTCCATTCCCGAGTACTTGTTCTTCCAGAAGTAAAACGTCCCCTGGCTAATGCCGTGCTCACGGCAGATGTCCGAAACCGATAATCCGGCCTCCTGTTGAGACAGAATCTTGATGATCTGGCTCTCGCTGAACTTGCTTTTTTTCGTTGTCCCTAAATTATAAAACTACATGAATAATCGTAGCTAATTTCAGGGAAGATTACAGGTGAGCCGCTTTTAAAAGTAGTCGCTAACACGATTGACCAGGCTACCACGACTAAGCTTCTTTTAAAGTGGAATGATTCAACCGTGGATACCTTGACAACAGAATTAACCCGGAAAGGATCAAGTTTATGGGTTACCAATATTTGGTTAAATGGAGATATCGTGTGGACTCCTGAAATCGGGAAAGAGAAATACAACAATGGAGAGATTACAGGTCTACCAAACCTTATCCAGATAGTTAAATAGTTTATCTGATCAATGCGGTAACCTTATTTTAAAAACGGGGGCGTCTAAACGGCGCTCCTTTTTTTTAGTATCACAGTAATTTTTCAATTCTTCGGATCATTTGTGTCCGTCCAAGTAAGTACATATTTTCTGTTTCACCGTTTGCGATTAGGTTTGCGTGCAAACCAACCTGCATAGCGCTATGTCCAAACGCACCGATAAAATCGAAGAGATGTTCAAACTGGTATCCGAACTGGAGTCAGGGGATTACGACCGGCAGAGTTTTGCCCGCCTTCACGGCATGAGCGTGAGTAAACTGGACTATTGGCGTATCCGCCCTATGAACTACCTGTTTGATTTCTGAACCCTATTTTTATAGTTCTGCGGATAGAGGTCTTTTAAGTTTTTATGGTTTATGGCCATGATGTTTTCCAGGGTGTATTTCAGCCACTGGAACGGATTCACTTCGTGTTTTTTGCAGATGGCGAAGAACGAGTAGATCATGGCTGCCCGCTGTGCGGCTTCGTGCGATCCGGCAAAGAGGTAGTTCTTACGTCCGAGTGCGACCGGCCTGAGGGCATTTTCCACTGGATTGTTGTCGATCTGCAGGTTCCCGTCGTGCAGATAGGTCGCCAGTCCATCCCAGCGGGCATACGCATAGGCCATGGCCTTGCCGATCAGGCTTTTGGGCAGGGTGGATTTGATTTCTTCAAAGATCCATTTGCCCAATTCGTTGATCACCGGCAGGGATTCGGTCAGCCGCAGTTCCTTGATCTGTTCGGCAGACAGTTTTTCCTCCTTAGCCTGTCTTTCCACCTCATAAAGTTTCTGGATCAAGCGTATGGCCTTTTCCGTCCGGATTTTGTCATTGTCCAGGGCCCGCTCGAACTCCCTACGGGCATGTGCCCAGCAGGCCAGGTGGGTCACTTCTTTATTTCGTGCATATTTTTCGTAAACGGCTTAGCCATCGGTCTGCAGGTAGCCACGGAAACCGCCCAGCATAGGCAACGGCGCGCTGCCGCTCCGGGTGGGACTGTAATCGAACAGTACGGTTTTATCCAGCGGACTATGGTAAACCCAGTAGTATCCCTGATGGGCAGCACCTTTTTTGTCCTTATCCAATACTTTTATCGGGGTCTCATCCACCTGCAGATAGCCCTTTGCCTTGGTGTCGAAGACCAATTGTTCGTAAAGGGGCTGTAGTTTAAGAAGCGCTTCTTTGGTCCAGCCCTCGATGGTGGAGGAAGCGATCTGTATGTTGTCCCGGGCGAAGCGCTGTTTTTGACGGTATAGCGGCAGGTGATCCATGTATTTATCCGTCAGGATCATGGCCAGCAGGCCTGATCCCGGGATGCCCTTGTCGATCACCCGCTCCGGCAGCTCGCCGATCCGGACGCCATCACCATTTTTAGGAGCGTATTTAAAACGGATATACCGCTTGATATAGAACTTGGCCGGCCCGCACTCCAGCTCCTCGGTGATTTCCTTGCCGATGCAGACCATAGCCGACAAATCACCTTCGGGGTGGATCTCGATTTCTTCCACGGGTAAGTGCCCGGGAAGTTTCGCGCGGCAAGAGCCTGGTCACGGCTGGAAATGACCTTTAAAAGATCCTCTTTCGATAGGTGTTCCAGTGCCGTTTGCATAGCATGAAGACACAAACAACCAGTGGGTTACGCAAGCTAAACAAAGCCGGTAGCGCTTGGAGTGCCACCGGCATTTAAAATTTTAAGATTAAGCTACTACCTTATTTAGCACAATCCTTTAAGATTTTTTCCAACGTGATTACATAGGACATGTCATTTGCCTCTTTTGCTCCGGGTAGTGCTGCTTTCGCGTCCTGAGCGGCAACGTCGCATTTGCCAATTTTTGAAGCAATCTTAGCACGGGTGGCATATGCCCAGTAGGCTTGGTTCGACTCTAAAGCTTTTGTAGCCCAAGTAAAAGCCTGATTTAAATCGCGATTTGTCTCCACATAGTAGTTGGCTGCTCCTAAGAATACACCAGCATTAGCATCCGACTTAGCTGTTAATTTCCTAATTTGATCCATGATTTCGTCGTCTGCATCATGCTTGACAGGGAACTTCACCCGCGTATTTTCCCACTCTATC
>JBAYRB010000196.1:0-5750 GCA_041676905.1 Spirosomataceae bacterium | reverse complement strand
GAAGGGTAGCAAGGGAACCGATGGCTGCTACGAGGTAGGTTCGAGCTGCCCATTTGAGGGCATCTGCAGCCATACCGTGCTCTTCCCGGGTGACCATCCCTTGACGGTCGATCCAAGCTAATGCCCTAGCACTTGCATCATATTCAACCGGTAAGGTTATAAAACTAAACAAGGTTGTTAACGCAAACAGGGCTACCCCAATTGCCAAAGGAATAGGTGTGGTATTTATCAGAAGAATACCACCCAAAATAATCCAAGTCATATACCTCGACGTCACTGTTAATACAGGTACCATCTTGGATCTGAATTGCAACCAGGAATAGGCGGTAGCATGTTGAACGGCGTGACCGCATTCGTGGGCAGCAACTGCAGCGGCTGCTACGCTACGTCCATGGTAAACGTCGGAACTCAGATTCACCGTTTTATCCATCGGATTGTAATGGTCGGTCAACATCCCGTCTACCGATTGCACCCTCACATCGAAAATACCGTTATCGCGGAGCATTTTTTCAGCTATTTCCTTTCCACTCAACCCAACTCTCAGGCCTACCTCGGAATACTCCTTGAATTTACTCTTTAATCTCCACTGTACGTACCAACTGACCCCCATGATGATCAGTAGCAACAAATAAGATCCTCCCATTATTATTTTTCAAAGGTTTGTTAGTAATTTACTTTTCGGCTAACGAAAATAAGAAAAATCAGCTAAATGCCCTTCTTATTTTCTCAATAATCGTCGAAGTCGAATATCCCTTCACCAACGGAATGGTCTTCACTTCGCCTCCATTAGACGTAACAAAATCCGCGCCAACTATGTTCTCCACTGTATAATCGTCACCTTTTACCAAAATGTCAGGGCTAATCGTTTGAATAAGCTGCAAAGGTGTCGGTTCACTGAACAAAATGACAGCATCTACAAATTCCATGGCTGCCATCAATCGAGCCCGAGCTGTCTCATCCACAACCGGGCGGGCAGGCCCTTTCAATGCGCTCACCGAAGCATCGGTATTCAATCCAAGAACCAATTTATCACCTAATGCTCTCGCTTTTTCCAGGTAATCGATATGGCCAAGATGGACTATATCAAAACACCCGTTTGTAAAAACAATTCTTTTCCCTTCTCGTTTCCATTCGAGTACCCGCTGTTTAGCATCTTCGATGGAAAGTATCTTTTGGGCGGTTTCTTTCATATTAGCGCATGTTAATGAATTACGGATGAATCCACGAAGTTACCCAAACCATTCCAAACAAAAAGCCGGATACGTAAGCATATTTTGATTACGTATCCGGCAATTCGGAAATGATCGAGGTCAACCAGACCGCTATCGTTTCTTTTTCTTAGACTTTTTGGACTTTTTACCTGTAGGTTTGGGAGTTGCTTCTACCTGGACAGGTTCCTCCTTTTGAGACAAATCCTTAATACGAATATTTCGGAAACGGAGTTCACTTCCGTGACCTAAGAAGCCGATATGGCCCGTCTTCCGATGTAATCCTGGGTGCTCTTTTTTATCCAGGGTTCCGTTTTTAGAAGCTTCTGCCAGGTCTCCGTCCAGAATAGTAGTACCGTTCAAAATAACTTTCACTTTCGAACCTTGTACGTGAACCTCCTGGTAATTCCATTCACCGACCGGTTTGAGATATCCCCTCTTGGATGGGATGATACCATAAGCCGAACCGTGGTATTGATAGGGTTCCAGGTTCCGATAAATGGGGGCTGTATCATCCAAGATCTGAAGTTCACAAGCACCGGCATAAGCGGCATCACCTTCCAACGGCGCACGTATACCTAGCCCGTTGTTGGCTCCCGGAGTTAGTTGGAACTCAAACCTAAAGATGAAATCGGAATACTCATCTTTCGTGTACAAATTCCTTGTTCCTCCACGACTGGTACCTTTTGGTTTAACTACCAAATCTCCACCTTCAATGAAGTAATCGTCCGTATTCCCGACCCACTCATGCATATTGGTTCCATCGAACAACACTTTATATCCTTCGTTTTTCTCCTCCTCCGACAATTGGAAAGGCTCTACACTGGGAAGTTCCTTAACATATATATCGCGATAGTAAACACGAGTACCGTGAGCCTGTAACTCTAATTGACCGACCGGGAAAATAGGTTGGCTACGATCCCAGAAATTTTCCAGGATGACATTATCAACCACCCGATGTCCGTTCAAATCTACCGTAACTCGGTCTCCTACCATTTTGATATAAAATGTATTCCACTCCCCTAAGCGATTATCGGCCACGAGGTCGGGTGTGCTTTTATGCACCTTGTTATTATATAAACCGCCGGATCCAACCTGTGCCCCTACATTGACGCGAGATGTATCCCAGATTTGAACCTGCGGTGTCCCCCGCAAATAGATGCCTGCATCCCCATCTTTCCCATTCGGATCTAGCATCCAATCCACATACATTTCAATGTCTCCATATTCCTTCTCTGCAACTATATTCTGTCCTTTTCCGGTAAAGACCAGAACGCCGTTTTCCACTTTCCAGCCATTTCTCATGATCTCATCAGCAATTTTTTGCTTGTAAGCCAGTGAGTCTGGGCTGAGTTTGGCACGTTTAATCGGATTATCAACCAAACCTTTCCAACCAGTAAGATCTTTTCCATTAAACAGCGAAATGTACCCGTTGTCGTCGGAAGGCATTTCAGACAAGTGTTTGCGAATGGCTTCTTTATGGTACTCAGAATCTTGACCTGAGATGACCTGCATTGTTTTGGTAAGTAACTGACGAACTGACGGACCGTCAAATTGTGTATTTGCGAGTCCTATATTCATCACGGCACGTGCTGCTACTTGTTGTAGTTCAGGGTCGTCGAGGTACTTTCCAGCAGTAATCAAAGCATAGAACGTTTTAGAACGCTCCAGTTCACGAATGATCGCGCTCTTGCTATTGGCAGAACTTGCCGTTTCTAAGATCTTACGCAAAAGGATCACTTTTTGTTCGGCCGTTGCCTTAGCTCTGCTCACTGTCGCGACATAACCTGCAATAGCCTTTTCTTTGTAATCGGCATTCGCTGGATTCTTAGCAATCTTATAAAGCTCATCCAAACTGGCATCGTCAGCCCATTGACTAAGGGCATTGACCGCTGCTTCTTTCTCTTGAGCAGTCCCACTACTGAAAGCATTGAGTGTAGCCTCCATTGCCTCTTTTCCACCTACGCTGGCGAGAACAGGCAGGTACGCGGCTTTACGAGGCGATAATCTGTAATTTCCATAAAGTTGTGAAAGCACATGTTGGTTCTGGCTTTCACTCTTCAAAACAGATTTAACAGCTTCTTGAACTTCCGCTAATTGAGGGACATCCGTTGTCTTGTTCAGGAGTGTAAAAAGAGTCGGCAGATCTTTTGCAGAAGCGACGCCCTTAAGTGCATTAAATGCAGCATTTTTCACCTCAGCGTTGGAATGATCTAACAAACCAGCTACTACGCCAAATTTAGCATCTGCTTTACGACTGGCCAGAATATTCAGGATAGCAATTTTTCCGGCATTGCTCGATGCGGGTACAGCGGCAGCAACTTGATCTACCAATCCGTTGGATTTTGTGCTCAAAAGGGCTAGACGTACCGCATCAACCACCTTCGAATCACTACTTCTCAACAATGGTACGAGTTTAGCAATGGCCGATTCACCATTGAGCTTGCTCAATGCAGTAATGGCAGCAGCTTTTACATTTGGATTCGTCTCACTTATCGCACGGGTGATCGCTGGTACGGCAGCTACTGTGCCCGATTGGCCAAGAAACGCTAATACGTCCGCTTTCACGGCTGGTGTACCTGATGCGAGAATTTTGGTAAGGGCAGGCGTTGTTTTCTCGGGGTTTAATTTACCGAGCGACGCTAGTGCGCTTGCTCTTAACTTCGCGTTTGGACTTTGCACAGCTTGGGTAAGTTCGTTCAAAACAGCGTCTCCCTTAACGGCAGCCAGTACACTCAACGCAGCAGCTTTGGTATGTTCCTGATTGGTCGTTTTAGCCGCTGCATACAGGCTTCTTGCAGATTTTTCCGCCAATGCGGGGTCTTTTTCTGCAAGACGGGTCAGATATTGAATATAGTTCCCGGTAGCATTAGTTTCGTCGTATACCAATCCGGATTTTTCGGCCGCCTTACGAAGTACGCCCTCTGAGGAAGGAGCCGCAATTTGCGTCAATGCATATTGGGCTACTTTTCGAATCTCCTTTTCCTCACCGGCGGCAAAGCGTTCGATGACAGGTGCAGCGGGTGCGAATTTCATGTCACCCAGTGCTTCTATCAAGTGTAACTGACGATTTCCCCAGGGATTTTCCAACGCTTTTAACAGAGCATTCCCAGCAGCTTGGGTACCTGACGCAGCCAGTGCACGGGCGGCTGGCCCGACCAACTCCGTGTCATCCAAAAATGGAACGATGGCGTTTAATCCTTCTCCTTTATCGACTTGCTGTAGTTGGAATAATACAAAAGCCTGATTGACTTTGTGGGTGAGTTTGGGTAAGGCTTCCGCATAGGCTTCGGCGGCTAGTTTTCGCCATGATTCACGGGCAGGTTGATTTACAAAATAGGTAAACCCTCCAACAGCGTACTCGATGGCTGCATTCTGAGCACTTTCTGGAGCTGCCAAACGTGTAATCATTTTGACAATTCCGTCTTTACCCAAACCAGCCATTTCTTCGGCATTTCTTTCGAGTGATTTTTGGTTTTGAGCCGGTACCTGGGCTAGCAAATCCGCAATTCGGGTTTCGACGGTTCTTCCATCTGCGTTTTGGGCATGGGACCATCCGGCGAGCAAGCCCGAAATCAAAACGGTATAGATAATCTTCTTCACTGTGATCGATTAAATTGAGGTGATTACAAAGTATAGGGCGCCCGCATGGGTTGATCAATCAACCGGTTAGCACCTTCGTCGTCGATAAACAATTGTTTGACAGGGTCAAATTTCAAGGAACGATTGAGACGTAATGCTACAAGTCCCATGTTGACGATCGTGCACGAACGGTGCCCATTCTCTTCGTTTAGAGCAAATTTCTGACGCTTTTTAACCGCTTCTATGAAGTCTGTAACCTGTGGTTCCGGATCTGGGAATGAGGCTAATTTCTTTTCAAAATCGGGTATATCACAGCGGAAACCGTTATAGACCTTCCCGTTAGGGCCTTCAATATAGGCTGCGTTCGTGTCTTTTCCTTCACCGTCAAGAATGATTTTACACCCGTCTTCGTAGGTATATTCAATCCTTCTCCAAGTGCCTACAGCATCGGTATGCTGTTGCGGTGCATCGATTTCGACACTGATCGGACTGGTATCATCTTTTCCTAAAATATATTGTACCGGATCGAGATAGTGTTGTCCCATGTCACCCAATCCGCCTCCGTCGTAATCCCAGTATCCCCGGAAAGTACCGTGTACCCGGTGTTTGTTATAGGGTTTATAAGGCGCTGGGCCTAACCATTTATCGTAATCGAGTTCAGCCGGCACCGGTTCGGGTTTCAAATCCGTGCGTCCCACCCAATAGAATTTCCAATCGAATCCGGTATGACGGCTAACCGTAATTTTTAGAGGCCATCCCAACATTCCGCTATCAACCAGCTTCTTAATCGGTTTTACGGTTGTATTCATGCCATAAAAGTTCGAGTCGAAGCGGAACCAGGTATTGAGTCGGAAAATTCGGCCGTGTTGTTGTACGGCTTCTACGACTCTTTTGCCCTCTCCTATTGTTCTTGTCATGGGCTTCTCAGCCCAAATATCCTTACCGGCTCTAGCCGCATCG
>JBAYRB010000195.1:0-5752 GCA_041676905.1 Spirosomataceae bacterium | reverse complement strand
TTAACCAGAAAACACGGACTAACCCTGCGGGTCGAGGATCTTCAAAAATTATCAAGAAGAATAAAGAACCGAATCGAGTTAGAAGCGCTCATTTCGGATGCCCGCCTTTACTTTGACTCTCGCTATTTAGCTGAACCTGCGGGAGTCTTGCACCAATATGGGCTATTTCTGGACGATGCTCAAAGCGCCATCGATTTAATTGATGATTTGCGTAATTCGGAATGGATGGAGCTGATTCGCGGGCTAACGAATGCAACTAACGACCATACCAGCTTCCTTCAAGCGGTGCAGGCAGGAATTTCTTGGGTGACCCAATGGCAAAGTTTGTCGGACGAAATGGAGACCTGGCTAGACCCGGAACAGCTCAATCAAATCATCGCAAATCCGGAAACTTATGCGCAGATGCTTTCTGATCATTTGGCTAACGATTTCGAAAATCTGGTCGAAATGGATCGAATTTGGCATCAGTTGACCTCCACCGAACAATACCTCTTCGAACGTTTGCAGGAGAAAGGGAATGAACTAGGTTTTACCCAGTCCAATGAATATGAGAAATTGCTTGACAACAGTGTACGGATCGCCTGGATCGACCATATTGAAAAAATATACCCGGTTTTAAGGTCTGTATCTTCCTTAAAGATCAATCAATGGGAGGAGGAATTACAACGTTGTGTCCGTCGAAAGCAGGCACTTAGTGGCGAAATCGTAAAAATGAAATTGCGGGAGGAGGTATATGGAGATGTCACCAAAAATCGTCTAGGGAACACGGTCACCTACCGTGAACTCTATCATCAACTTACGAAAAAGCGAAGAATTTGGCCGATTCGAAAGCTCTTGAGTCGATTCTCTGAAGACGTATTTCGATTAATACCTTGCTGGATGGTCTCTCCTGAATCAGCCTCGGTGATTTTTCCGATGGTTAAGGAATTTTTCGATCTGGTGATCTTCGATGAAGCATCTCAGTGTTATGCAGAATATGCAATACCCGGCGCTTATAGGGGAAAACAAGTGGTGATAGCAGGGGATAGTAAGCAATTACAACCCACCGACCTCTATAAAGTCCGCTATGAACAATTAGATAGCGAGGACGAAGAACCCGAATCTGAACTGGAAGTAGCGTCATTGTTGGATTTAGCGGCGCTTCGATTACCCACCCATCAGCTCACCGGTCATTATCGCAGTTTGTCTCTCGATTTAATTCAATTTTCGAATCAACATTTTTATGGAGGAACATTGCGATTATTGCCCGATTTTCAATATGTCAATCAAGCTGAACCGGGGATTAAATACCATCAAGTGATCGGAACATGGAGGGAGGGTACAAATCCAGTCGAGGCTGAAAAGGTAATAGAACTGTTATGGGTTTTAAAGGAAACTGGCAAAAGCGTTGGTATTGTTACATTCAATTACCCTCAACAACAGCTAATTCAACAACTTGTAGAAGAGAGTGGGTTGAATTGGGAAGGCTTATTTGTAAAAAACATCGAAAATGTTCAAGGTGATGAACGTGATATTATCCTTTTTTCGATAGGCTATGCACCGGATGAAACCGGTCGGTTGACCATGCAATTCGGTACGCTGAACTCATACGGCGGCGAAAATCGACTCAATGTAGCCATCACACGTGCCCGTGAACAAATACATATCGTAACGAGTCTGATGCCTCATCAATTAAAAGTAGAATCGGCTCGTTATGAGGGTCCCAAGCTCCTAAAAAGCTATTTGGAATATGCAAAACAGGTTTCGGATGGTGAATTTATTCCCGCTCCTACTGAGATCAAGGGGGTGCGGGGTGAATGGTTGCTTAAAAAGCAATTATTAGCTCATCTACCGGAAGCCCGATTTGAATTGCCCTTTGCTGATCTGACCTTGAAAAAAGACGGGAAGTATGCAGGGCTTTTATTAACGGACGATGACCAGTACCACATGAGCCGCTCGCCCAAAGAGCCCCACGCTTATTTGCCCGTGTTACTCCAACAAAAAGGGTGGCCGTTCAAGCGTTTATACAGCAGGGAGTTTTGGCGAAATACGCAGCCTGTTTGATTAAAATGATTCACCTCGAAAATTGGTGCCGCGTGTTATAGGTACCTTTTCTTCGCGTGAATGAATGTAGAAGTTTATCTGCTTTACGTCCGTTCTTTTTAGTTCCTTCAGACGTTTCCAGAAAGCCATTTCGAACGTTGTTCCAAAGCGTCAGCACCCCCCACATCGTTTAGTTGGATGAGACCTTCTTGGTCCCTTCTCATTTCCAATCCCACGAAACGTAAAGCTTCGTTCAAGCGATGGGTAAGCGGGGTCGTGCCGGTAATACATTCGTCCCAATACCAAGATAGGGGGTGACCTGCCACCTCTTCGACAATAGCGACATAGTCTTCATAGCGGTAACCTACAAATGGCTTACCAAATCTTTCCCACATCAACTGCATGACCGTGTCCAGGGAGTTTTTATGCTGAGATGTTTTACGTAGGTAGAGGTCGAGAATCAATGCTACCAAAGCGCCCTTTTGGTACACGGAAACCTTTCGTTGGGGGATGCCAGTTTCGTATCCATCGAGCCACAGGTCGAACGACGATTCGGTGAGGGATAGTGCGGCTTCATCGGCTTGTTCAAAGTGCTTTTTCATCACCACCTGTAGTTCTTTTTGAAACGCTTCATCCGAAATCACTCCGGCTCGTCGCAGAAATAGATCCCCATAATAGGTAGTACAGCCTTCCGCCACAAAGCAGGTCGTAAAGTAGTTTTCACGGGTAAAGTCATAGGTCCAGAGTTCTTTAGGACGGATTCGGATAACATTCCAAGCATGAAAAAGTTCGTGTGAGCTCACCCCTAGAAGATCGGGGTAAAGGCCGTTACCTTCGTGATGAGGCCCCAGTACGATCATCGTAGAATTGCGGTGCTCCACGCCGTGGTAGAAGGGAATAGGGAGAATATAGTTGATAAAATGATATTCCTTCTCGGGGAATTCGCCCAAGGTGGCAATTTGTAGGTCCGTGAAAGCCTTAAAATCCCTGACCAGCTGTTCGTTATCAAATTCGGTATAACCATAAAACCAAATATAAAAGGGAATTCCATGGCTTTGGTAGGTGAGCCAACGCAAGTGCGGTGAGGCCAGCAAGGGGCTATCAACTAGATGGTAATAATCTTCCGCTTGCAAGTGCCCGTAGCGACCAGACGGAAGTCCACAAGCGATCTTATAGCCCTCAGGGAGATTCAATTGTACTTCACAAGGCTCAAACATTCGTTCTTCCGTGTAAAGACAGAAGTTGATAAAGTTGAGGTACCATAAATGATTGTCGACATAACTCCCGCCCGCATTTTGTTGATGGGCATAGTAGGTATATTCGATTTTGATGGTCGAGGAGTCACGGGTGTCAATTTTCCATCGGTCCTTGGTTATCTTCTGAAACGAAATTGGATTACCTTTGTCATTTGTGACTTGAAAATTGCGTATGTATTTGGCAAAATGTTGAAGTTGGTATCGCCCAGGTCTCCAGGCGGGTAACTGCACTTCAATGGTATCGGACGTAATCCGATCAACAGTATAGATGATTTCGATAAAACGAGTCTCTGGGGTCGGAACGCTAATGAGGTAATGCATAAATTGAAGCAGTTATTGACGAAACAATTTACCCACCCTGTTCGTTGGGATTAGAAATCGAAAATACCTTCTCTGAAAGGGTAGCAATTCTAAATTTGGAATGACAAAGATAACCAGACATTTCAGACCGGCAGCTTTACTGCTTTTGTTCGCATGGTTAGGGCAGCCGGCATTCAGCCAGGAAGAATATTTTAAAATCGAAAAAGAGGAACTGGAGACGGGCGTCCGAAAAGCCGCAAAGGAATCGAAAATTGAGCAGGATTGGGAAACCGGGAAATTTGTCGATAAGATCCGTTTAGGTGGAAGTGCCGGTTTACGCTTGGGGACTTTTACCAATATCAACCTTTCCCCCATGGCGGGAGTGGAAGTCGTGGATAATTTAACCTTGGCGTTGGGGTTGACCTACATCTTTGTAAAAGACAGTTATTTCATCCCCAGTAGTTCGTCAAGTTTTTATGGAACCCGTCTGATTGCTCGTTACAATCCCCATCCCGTTTTCCACATTCAAGGAGAATATGAGTTGATGAACGTCGAGTTTTACAATCACGGTTATGGGAAATATCAACAGGTCAATAAGACATATGCGCGTACCTGGCTGCAATCACCCATGCTGGGAATTGGGTATACGCAACCGGTAGACGGGCGTTTCATCAAGGGAATTCATGCGACGTTACTCTATAATTTCAATTACCATAATCATATAAATCCTTCTATCAATTACGATCCTAGGTTTTATAATCCCAGCATGTATCAGCGTAATATTTCCCACTACGCTAGTCCGATAGTTTTTAGAGTAACCCTACTGTAGGGCTTTTGCGAATTTTTTAGGTAATTTATTTCGATTAGACAGAAACAACTATTCAGATATTGTGGAAAATCCGGTTTTAATTTTTGGTGCAGGAGCGTTAGGTCATCAGGTCTACGACATTTTTAGGAATAACAATGTTTTGGTTTATGGTTTCTTAGACGACAACAAGGAGCTTCAGGGTACGGAGATCGGCGAGGTAAGTGTATTGGGGGATACCGACGATGGTGGCTTTTTGAAGGTGATTGGCAACAAGTGCGAAGCTTTTGTTGCCATTGGAGAGCGGCCTGTTCGGCAGCAAATTACCGAAATGTTGTTGTCGCGGCGGAAGACCATGCCGGTGAACGCCATCCACAGTTCGGCGGTTATATCGGAATACGCTTCGTTAGGTCATGGCAACTTAATCGGTGCTCGCACGGTTATGTCGGCCAAATGTGAGGTGGGTCATCACAATATTTTTCAAATCGGCGTCATTTTAGAGCCAAACGTAAAGGTAGGTGATTATGTGAACGTGGGGAGTGGGGCGGTTATCGCCAGTGATGTGCAGATTGGTTCTCAGGTTTTTATAGGTCCCGGGGTGACTATTGTAGCGGGTGTGACCGTTGGCGAGGGCGCTCGCATAGGGGCTGGTTCTGTGGTGGTTAGCAATGTGCCCGCGGGGGAGACTTACTTCGGGAATCCTGCAAAAAAGGTATAATTCTATAATAATCGTCAGAACCTCATCTATTTCTGAGAAATAGTTTGAATCCTAAGTAACTAACCCCTATCTTTGCACTCCTTTTTGCAATATTTGTGGACAGACTGAAGAAATACGACATTGACATTATTAATCTGGTGGACGGGGAGCATGTCTTTCAGTATACCTCAGATGAAGATTTTTTCGATGCTTTTCCACAGAGTCTGATCCAAAAGGGGAATTTTGATGCGCGATTGGTTTTGCATAAATCGCCGACGATGATTCGTCTGGACTTTGATGTAAAAGGCGATGTAGAGCGAGAGTGCGACCGGACGTTGGAGTCGTACGAGGAACCCGTAAACACGAACAATCGTGTATTTTTAAAATTTGGGGATCGGGATGAGGAGTTGACCGACGAGATAGAGATGATTCAAAGGGGTACGATGCGCATCAATGTTGCAAAATACCTTTACGAATTTATAGCCTTGTCATTGCCTGTGAAGAGTCTACATCCTGATTTGAGGGGAGAAGAAAGTGAAGGGGATTTATTGGTTTACAGTGGGGCATCGGAAGAGGAAGCAGAGGAAGAATCGATAGACCCGCGTTGGGAAGTATTGAAGCGTATTAGTAAGAAAACAAAGTAATATAAGATAAGAAGGTTATGGCACATCC
>JBAYRB010000194.1:0-5755 GCA_041676905.1 Spirosomataceae bacterium | reverse complement strand
GATTGTGTGGGAACTTCTAATCGGCATGGTGCCAAGTCGGTGACTCAGATTGAGTTGCTCCCCATGCCACCTCAGGAACGTGACCCCTCTACACCATGGCCGAATTGGCCGATGATGCTGCGTACATCCACCTCCCATGAAGAGGGCTGCCATAGGGAATGGGCCATCAATACAAAAGCTTTTATTGGAGATGAAGAAGGCAATTTAAAGGCACTACGCATCGTGAAGTTGGATTGGCAAAAAGATCCTGAAACCGGGCGTATGTTAATGCAGGAAGTACCGGGTACTGAGGAAGAAATCCCCTGTGAGTTAGCTTTATTAGCAGCAGGATTTTTGCATCCCCAACACCTTGGGCTTGTTTCGGATCTGGAGTTGGAATTGGATGAACGGGGCAATATTAGAACCCATGATTACCAGTCGGTCAGCAATGAGAAAGTTTTTGCTGCGGGTGACTGTCGTAGGGGTCAATCATTGGTGGTTTGGGCTATCAGTGAGGGGCGTGAGGCAGCACGAGCCGTAGACAAATATCTTATGGGAGAATCGCTTCTGGAGGCCAAGTCGCTGTCTATGTTCAATCCTTCCTTCGCTCAAGTTTCGTAGTCTATTTGCTTGGCATAAAAAAATCCCCTGACCGTACGAATCAGGGGATTTTTTTATAGTGTTAAGGCAAATTAATTTGCTTTGATTTTAGTGACTTTCGATTCATCAATTCCAAAAGCCTTCACCACTTCTTCGTAATTATTATAATCGACCGGTGCTAATCTTGCATTGAGGAAATCGGCGGGAACGACTACGATTCTGAATATCTGGTCTTGGGTCCAACTATCATCCAAGGTGGCTAAGTCAATGGTACCGTCCATGAAGATCTCGACATCATACATGGTATAATCGTAATTATACTGGAAGAAACCTGATCCCGACGGAACAACTTGCGGTAGTGGCCTCCAGACAACCGCATCGTTTCCACCGATGTTGACTACTTCCCAGGCCAGGTAAACCAAGACCACATCAGAGGGATAAATTTCCAGGCTTGAGGGCATGTTGACCGACACGCGATAATTACCACTTGCAATGAAGTCGGCGTTATCGACATCAAATACTGCTGGGAGAATGGTTGGGCCTTCCGGACCTTGGGGGCCTTGTGGACCTTGAGGACCCGCCGGTCCAGGTGCGCCTTCAGGACCTTTACATGCTTGGAAGGCGAACAACAATAATGCCATTAATGATGCGGCTAACAGATTGTATTTTCTCATACTGGTAAGTGTTTAATTAAAAATGTTGGTCGTTAGATTTGCAGCTACTCCCGCCGTTTAACAGGTATTGAGCTAAATTAGGTTACTTTCCTGAAAGTTTAGCAAACGGTAACAAGATTACGACAAATTACTTGCCTTAAAAACCAATCTTTCCTCTTGGATTACGATCTCTTTCTGTTTTTGTTCCCTGCTTTAGTAAGGCTAACTCTTTTTCAAATCCTCCGGTCAGGATTGGGAATCGGCACCAGGTTCGTGGGTTAAGGTTATAGTCATCCAAATGAAAGGATGGGGCGTACCTTTCACGCTTCCATTGGTTTCGACTCCAGAGTTTAAAGAATTTTTCGATCCAGGAAACGAGTCGTTTTTTATCCCATTGATTTGCATATTTTATTTCCAGGAGTTCGTAGCATTCCAAGGGTGATTTTTTGTCGCGTATTGCTAGTTTTTCCAGGGCATCCAGGAATTCATAGGGCATCAAATCAGCTTCATCCGTTTGTACTTTTTCCTGGGGTCTTAATTCAGCAGTTGGATTTAATTCATTTACTGCTTTCAGCCCTTCGATTTTGATGTGTTTTCCTTTTACCTCACAACCTATTTTTTCCAACCAGACCAGCCAGTGTCGTAGCCAATGCTTGTCGATTCCTGCGAGTGGGCTAATGCTACCGGCCGTATCCCCGTCCATTGTTGCATAACCTACGGCCACTTCCGAACGATTGGAAGTCGCCAATAACAATTTTCCAGTAAGGTTAGCTAAGAGCCAGACACTAGGTGCACGTACACGGGCTTGAATATTTTGAAGGGGGATGTCATCGGTTTCCCAGGATAGTTTTCGGCCGATCTGACTTTCGATTAAACTCGTATAAGTTTCCACTATTGGGTCGATATCGATTCGATAAAAGACGGCATTTACAGACTCTGCCAACGTACGGGCGGAGTCAAGTGTTGCTTCCGAACTGTTCCGAGTGGCCTGGTAAATGGTTTCAAGTAATAGAGTGGTAAGTTCCTTTATGGTGGTCACATCTGTAATGCCGGGAACATAGGCTAATTTTTCCTTGACGCGGTCTAAACCGATACTTTCGTCGGCTAAAGCAATCATCAATGCCACTAATGCAGCACATGCACTCGAATCAGCACCACCGGAAAGGGAAACGGTAAAACCGTTCGAACGACTTTTGCGGAGATAGTCGAATAACGCTAAGCCAACTGCGCGTGCAAATTCTTCTTCTTTAATAAAATTCCCCTTTTCGAAAGGATCCAAATCGGCCACTTGATCGGGCAAAGGAGTTGTAGGTGGAAATGAAAAATAAACCGGAACCTTCCATTCATCTTCATCTACTATCACATTTTTTGTGTTTTGAATCTGACGAAGTCTATTTTGATAAATATCGACGGTTGCCGTCACAATGAAAGAGTCTTCATAGCTAAAGCGCGGGCCTGAAGCTAGAAGTTTACCCTCTGATGCTATCATGGCATCACCGTCGTAAATGGCTTGCCCGGCCTCATTTCCTAACAGATTGGTGTAAATATAACTGCAATTGAAAGATCGCGAACCTTCTAATACCAGCTGCTCGCGGGTACGGTATTTACCGAATGCGAAATGACTTGCGCTGGGATTCAGGATGATGTCGACAGCCCTTTCGTAATGTCTATATCCGGGACGGGATGATACCCACGCATCTTCACAAATTTCAAAAGCTAATCTAATTTTTTCGGATCCGCCTTCGCCGATTTCAAAAACCAAGTCACCGATGGGATACCACAAGCCATCAAACTCAATATTGGCCGTTGTACCGGCCGGCCAGGGATGAAACCAGCGGGTTTCGTAATGGATCCCATTGTTAGCCAAATTTTGCTTGCAATAAAAACCGGCGATTCGTTGATTGGCAATCAAGCATGCGGCATTAAAAAGACGGTTTTGAAATCGGATGGGCAGCCCAACGGATACTACAATGTCGCTCGTAAGTCGGGCGATATTTTTAAGTACATCCAGGCTTTGATGGATAACATCGGTCGAAAAAAAATGATCCTCACACCCATAGCCTGAAATACATAATTCGGGCAGACACAGAATTCCAACGTTTTGTTTACGGGCTTCGTCAATGGTAGCGATAATATTTTTCTCGTTGTTTTCCCAAGCCATGGGGGTTTGGTTTACCACCCCTGCGGCCAGCTTAATATAGGGCATAAGACAAGTTTATCGATGGAATGAATCTAGCGCAACTTACGAAATTTGCTCGAACTTTTGTGCGTATTACATCATTATAGCGTATGTTTGAGAAATTGAAAACCAGCCTTTGTGCTCCATATCATTAGTGAATTAATCATACCATTAATCCTTAACGGACGTGTCAAAAAGAGAAGCATTCATCGCAGCCATTCAGAAGTCTTATAAAACCGATAAGCCCGCAATACGATTGGGTTCTGCTATTCTTGATGGCGAAATTATAGGCGAAGCCGAAATTCACCTGCCTTTAAAGATGATGAATAGGCATGGCTTAATCGCTGGTGCCACAGGTTCGGGGAAAACCAGAACCTTGCAGGTCTTAGCCGAACAATTATCGAATGCCGGCATTCCTGTTTTTCTTGCTGATATCAAGGGTGATCTTTCCGGTTTTGGACAACCTGGGACTAGTAACGCCGCTATTGAAGATCGGTGTAATGCCTTGAAGGTAAAGTTTGAGCCTCAAGATTATCCAATCGAGCTATATTCTTTAAGTGGAAAATTAGGCAGTCCGATGCGGGCTACTGTATTAGAATTCGGCCCCTACCTCTTAGCAAAGGTGTTGGATTTGAATGCAACTCAAACCGGTGTTCTGGCCGTACTTTTCAAGTATGCGGATGATAAAAACCTGCCCATGATCGATCTCAACGACCTGAAAATGACCCTAAATTATTTGTCGAGTGGGCCGGGTGCTGCCGAAATTAAACAGGATTACGGAAGCATTTCCACGAGCACGGCAAGTACCATTCTTCGAAAAATTGTCGCCTTGGAACAACAAGGCATTGGGTCCATTTTTGGAGAGAAGTCGTTCGATATTGATGATCTGTTGCAACGCGTTGACGGAAAGGGAGTAATCAGTTTGTTAAACGTATCGGATGTTCAGGACCAACCCGCCTTATTCTCGACGTTTATGTTGAGTTTGTTGGTAGAAATTTACAACACCTTTCCCGAGGTGGGCGATCTAGACAAACCGAAATTGGTCTTCTTCCTAGATGAAGCGCATTTGCTTTTTAAAGATGCACCCAAGGTATTTTTAGATCAGGTCGAACAGATTATCCGTTTGATACGCTCCAAAGGTGTAGGTGTGTTTTTCTGCTCACAAATGGCGCAAGATGTACCGGATTCGGTGTTATCGCAATTGGGTAATCGGGTACAACACGTGTTGAGGACGTTCACTCCCAATGATGTTGATAACCTCAAAAAAACTGTCAAGACGTTCCCCCGCTCAGCCTTTTATGAGATTAATGAAGTTCTCACGACCTTGGGTACGGGACAGGCATTAATTACGGTGTTAAACGAAAAAGGAATCCCAACGGAGGTGGCTGCAACACATCTGTTACCCCCTACTTCCGTAATGGGACCGCTTTCGACAGCCGATTATGAAAATCGCTATCGGAGTTCAGGCCTTTACCAAAAATATCGGGATGCTATCGACCCCGAAAGTGCCTATGAGATCCTTACGCGCCGAGTGGAAGAACTCAATCGGATTGAAGAAGCGGAGAAGGCGTCTAAGGAAGCGCAAAAGCAACAACGTAGCACCACGAGCAGAGGAAGAACTGAGAAGTCAACCTTTGAAAAAGTACTTTCTGCCCCCATAACACGTCAAATTGGTCGTGAGCTGGTACGAGGTATGCTCGGTATGTTGACCGGTAAAAAGACTTCCTCGCGTTCCAAGGGATGGTTTTAATTTGAAAAACGAAAGGATCTTACCCCAACCCTATATCAAAGTCTTATGAATCTTAACCTTACCGAAAAAGTAATTATTGTAACCGGCGGAGCCAAGGGAATTGGTGAAGCGATCGTGAATACTCTTGCCAACGAAAGTGCGATTCCTGTCATCGTAGGAAGGAATGCGGATGACAATCAGCGGGTGGTTGACCTACTCAACGGATTAGGTCTGCTTGCCTCGCATGTGGTCGCGGAATTAACTGATCCAACCGCCTCAAAGAAGGCTGTCGATGAGGTTTTGAAACGCTATGGTCGCATCGATGGAATCGTGAATAATGCCGGGGTAAATGATGGTGTAGGACTTGAAAACGGTTCTTATGAAGAATTTATGGCCTCCCTTCACAAAAATGTCGTCCATTATTACCTGATGGTTCACTACGCATTACCCGCCTTGAAGGCCACCCGGGGCAGTATCGTTAACATTACTTCTAAAGTGGCTGAAACTGGGCAGGGAAACACCTCTGGCTACGCTGCTTCCAACGGCGCTCGAAATGCACTAACCCGGGAATGGGCAGTTGATTTATTGAAGTATGGGATTCGGGTAAATGCGATT
>JBAYRB010000193.1:0-5759 GCA_041676905.1 Spirosomataceae bacterium | reverse complement strand
CTCTACCGGATCGGATATTGGAACGACTGGTTTATACGTGGATATAATCCGTTGATGTGTATTGTGTTGATGAGTCTGCTCCGGCGATTAAGCAAAGTATTTGACGCGGGTAAATGGCGGCAGCCGTTCTTTCTCTATTTACTGCTTGCGGTGATGGGTCTTGGTCTTATTTTGCCGGTAAGTCATATTTTCAAGTCCATGAAGTCCAACGTGGTGGTTTCCCGCCTGTTCCCGGACACTTATCCGTTTAGTCCGGCGCCTTACGACGTACATCCGAATATTTACCAGGCGACTATTGTCGACTCTCATTCGGGGATCGTGGAAGCCCGCCAGTACCTTTCGGCAAAAGGTTCGTTTTATGAGCGATACCTGGCCCGGAGGAATTATCATGCCGATAAGCCGGAAATTAAGGAATGAACAATTCGAGATCACTGTTTACGGACTCATTTTTCGCCTCTGTACCGGGATGCGTCAAAACGGAAGATTTCAGAAGGGGTCCTTTCCTGTTGTGCGATAGCATAGAGTTCTTTGACCTTTTCGGGATATTGCTGTGAAAGATCTCTGGTTTCCGACGGATCTTCTGCGATATTGTATAACTCCATTCTGGTAAGATCGGGCTTAAGTATGTCGTAGCAAACCAGTTTGAGATCTCCCTTTCTCAACGCAATCCGGCCGCCCAATTCATGGAATTCCCAATACAGATGTTCGTGTTGTTCTAGATTTTCCATTTTGCCGAGTAATGTGGGGAGCAGGGAGAGACCATCGATAGCGTGCGGCACTTTGTCCGATCCGGTAAGAGCCATTACTGTAGGATAGAAGTCCCAGAAGGCGCTTAGCCGGTCTGTCTTACCGGGTGTGATTTTGCCTGGCCAGTTGAAGATCGCAGGGACACGTATCCCTCCTTCATACAGATCCCGCTTGTACCCTCTGAAATGAGCGTTGGAGTTGAAATAATCGGGATCGGCCCCTCCCTCCTGGTGCGGTCCGTTATCGGTGGAAAATACAATCAGGGTGTTATCCCGGATATTAAGGGAATCAAGTAATTCAACGATCTCTCCTACCTGACGATCGAGCAGTTCGATCATGGCAGCAAAAGCGGCTCTGGGATGGGGCTGAGAGCCATAGCCTCCTACTTTGTATTGGTCGCCACTATCTATGCCCTTAAATGGTTTTTCTTCACCAAACTTACCGATGTACTTTTCCAATACCTCTTCGGGAACTTTTAGTTCGGCATGGGGTAGGATCGTCGATCTGAATAGGAAAAATGGTTTTTCTTTATTCTGACGAATAAAATCGAGGGCCTGGTTTTGAATCAGGTAAGGGGCATATTCTTTTTCTTCGGTTCCCTCATTTCCTGCCAACCACGATTTTTGGTCGTTATCCCAGAGATAGTACGGGTAATAATTATGCCCGATCCGCTGGCAATTGAATCCGAAAAACCGGTCAATTCCCTGTTTCATTGGGTCTCCTTCTGAGCCGGGATACCCCAGCCCCCATTTCCCAAAAGTACCGGTGGCGTATCCCTGATCTTTCAACAATTCGAAAATCGTATACAGTGAATCGGGAATAGGATGCTGCCCCTCTGGTTGTATTTCCTTGTTGCCCCTAATGTAGGTATGGCCGGTATGCTGGCCGCTGATGAGTGCGCATCGCGACGGAGCGCATACCGTGTTTCCCGAATACATCTGAGAAAAGAAAAGACCTTCTCTGGCTAGCTTGTCGATATTAGGGGTTTCGAATTTTTCCTGACCCAGAAAGCTCAGGTCGCCATAACCCAGGTCATCGGCCAGGATGAAAACGATATTAGGTTTATCGGGATTGTCCGACGATGTGCGGTTTTGGGTATTGCAGGATGTTTGCAACAATCCAGCGAAAACCAATAAAAGGGAGGTGTATCTGATCATGGGAATTATTGTTACGGGTTAATAACAAATGTATGCATCCCGGACGTAATTTTCATTCCTTCGTTGTGATCGGGCAGAAATACCGTCGCGGTGGTATTGGCAGGTATTTCTACCTGTAATTCAATCTTTTCTTCTGATCGTTTCCATTCGCTTTTAATCGGCCCTTTAATGCTTTCATAGCTTCCTTTTACCCAATCCAGTCCTTCCACAAAAGCAGGCCGTATAATGACATGGTCAAACCCCGGTTGATTTTCGTCGGGCTGAATGCCGGAGAGTACCTGATAAAACCAATTGTCGATACTGCCAAACATGACATGGTTGCGAGACTGCGAGCCATCCCAATTCTGCCAGAGGCTGTTAGCGCCCTGTGTGATCCAGTATCCCCAGGACGGGAAGGTCGTTTGGGAAGCGATTATGTACATTTCTTTGGCTTTCCCGTAACGGGTCAGTACGTCGATGACGTATTTTGTTCCCACCACGCCGGTTTCCAGGTGATGGTCTTTTTCTTTCAGGTTTTTCAGAAGTTTTTGCAGGAGGTCTTCCTCCTCCTCAGGCGTGGCCAGTCCGTGGTACAGCGTTCCGGCCAGGGCGGTCTGCCCTCCGTTACCCCATATTCCCGATTTTTCGTCGTAGAAGCGACTACGGTAGCCCTTTTTGATCTGATCCGACAAGGTGCTGAAATTTCTGCGATCTTCTTCTATTCCCAGAATACCGGCAATTTTTTCCATGGTGTCTGACAATTTGAAAAAGAAACCTGTGGCTAGGATTTCCGGTTTTGTACGTTTTAGCGCTTTGTGGTCGTCGATTCCGAAAGAAAGTGTAAAGTCGCTCTCTGCATGGCGAAGCAGGTAATCCAGGTAAGATTTCAAGGGTTGATAATATCTTTGCAGGATCGCGGTATCTCCGGTATAGAGGTACATGTACCAGGGGATCAGCACAAAGGCAGCTTCCCATTGTGGTCCGTAGCCTCTTTCCACATAGCCTTCCGGGGCTTGTTTGAAGGTGTAGCCCCAGCCACTGGAAGGGATGATGCCGGTGATTTGTCCGCTCGAGTGTTGCTCGTCGACAAAGTCGTCGATCCATTTCAGATACGCGGTAATAACATCAAAATTATAAAGTGCCCCTTCAGTGACCAGATGAGCATCGCCCGACCAACCGATTTTTTCTCTGTGCGGACAGTCGGTTGGATAGCTGTGGAAATTGCTTAGGTAGGTATGCCGTGTTAACTTGTGGATCCTGTTGAGCAGCGTATCCGAACAGGAAAACGATCCGGTGGGTTGGAAATCGGTATGCAGCACTTCGGCCTCCAGTGCCAGGGTTTCAACGTTTTCCGGTACCAGAATTTCGGCGTATTGGAAGCCATAGTAGGTAAATGACGGACTCCATTCGGCAGGTTGGTTTTCTCCCAATACGTGCCTGGACGTCTGGGTTTCCCCTGAAAAAACAAAGCGAGACAGCTCTTTCAGGTCAAGTGTACCGTCCGCGTTCAGACGCTCGCCATGACGTATGACGATCTCACTGCCTACGGGGCCGGAGACTTTTAATTTTGTCCGTCCGGCAATGTTCTCCCCGAAGTCAAATAGCATTACTCCTGGCCGTGGCCGGTTGGTGGACCGAGGTTTTAAAGTGCGGATCACCCGTATCGGGGGCAGGGTTTGTGCTTTCAGCCGGGCCCCGGGCCCCTTTACCTCCGAGGCGTGTACCCACGTTTCAAAGCTTTTTCCGGAAGAATTCCAACCGGGGTTTTCCAGCCGGGCGTCGTAGGTTTCTCCATTGAAGATACCGTCGAAAACAATCGGCCCCGCGCTTGTCTTCCACGACCGGTCTGTCTTGACGATCTGTTTTGATCCATCCGTATAACGTATTTCAAGCTGTGCTTTCAACACCGGTTTGTCGCGCCAGGGGGCTTTGTCAAAATCCCATGCGGCCTTCGTATGATAGTTATACCAGCCGGTGCCTAATACCGATCCGACCGCGTTCTTACCCTGATGAAGCAGTTCCGTCACGTCGTAGGTGACATACAGCACCGATTTATCGTACCGTGTTACGCCCGGGTCCAGTACGTGATCACCTATCCGCCGTCCGTTCAGAAAAGCTTCGTAGTAGCCTAATCCCGAAATATACAGCCGTGCGGAAGCTACCTTCTTTTCAATCGAAAATTCTTTCCGGAAATACGGGGCGGGGCCGGGATCGGGGGTAGTGTCGTTGTCAGCAGAGATCCAGGACGCTTCCCAGTCATCGTCAGTCAGCAGTCCGGTTTCCAGCCAGGCAGGTTCCGCATAAGGACTCTGTCGGCCTTTTCCATCCCAAACCGATACGGTCCAGTAGTAGCGGGTGGCCGATTCGATCGCGACTCCTTTGCATCCGATTCCGGCCTGGTTACCCGAAGGTATCCTGCCGCTGTCCCAGATATCGGCCATGCCTTCCCGGAGCTTCTGCGGGCTGCGGGCAACCAGTATCCGATAGGCTGTCTGAGTCGTCGCCGATCGGGAGGATTTTAATTTCTAACTAAATGAAAAGGACCTAAGGTCGACGCCCAGCGGGTTGACCTGATATCCGGTGCGAAGGTCATAAACCGAGAGATCATCGGCCGGTAATGCCCGGGTAGTCAGTGCAAAAGTGAAGAGTTTGCAAAAGAAAATGAATTTCATGTTTATTTGGCTACTACATCCTACCTAAAAAAATCTACCAAACCGCTACCTGTCCTTCAGGATATCTGACTTCAAGTAGCCCGGTTTTGTGGTCGAAACGCCACGTGTCTGAAGACGTTTTTTTGTTGTCTACAAGGATTTCAGTCGGAGTAAAAGACAATTTTATGCGTGCAGAACCGGTTTTTGTGGCTTGGAAGGAAACCTGCTTTGCCGTGTAGGAAACCTGACGAATGCCCGAGGAAGCAGACAGGATATGGTTTTCGGTGCCCGGCGCCAACTTAGGGAAGTAGCTCAGAAACTCAATCAGGTACAAATTAGGTTTAATATGGCAGCTAAACCAGAACTGATTAAAAGCCCAGGCTCCTTTTTCATGCTCGTGATCTACCCCTACCAGCATTTTGCCATCGGGCTGAAGATGGTAAGTCAGAAAGTTCATCGTTTGAACTGCGCGTTCTTTATACGATTCCTGTCCCGTCGCGCGATACAGGTCGGCCATCAGCAAAGCCCAGTGTGCGCAGTGTATACCCATGGTCACAAAGCACCTTTTTTGTTCCCGTATCCCTTCCGCAGGAGCATATTGATGATCCGTATTGACAAACGTCTTACCGTCTTTAATAGGCTCGCCTGTTATATAGTTGTTTAAGCTAAGGGCTATGTCAAGATACTTCGGATTTTCCCAGTAAGAAAGGAATTTAAAGCTCCTCAACGAGGGGTTGTGCACTTCTCCTATCATTTCCCCATCGATGACGGGCACCTGCGGCTTGGGAGGTAACCTGCTTTGGGCCGTTACCCTGTCACCGGAGGCGCTGACTACTTCAAGATGAAAAACAGCACCGTCTTCTGCTTCACGAAAGGGGTTGACCGCCTGGTAGCGGCGATTAGAAGGCTCGTACGTCAGCACAACTTCCCTTCCTTCACTGCTAATCCTCACTACAGCGTCAGGGACAACGGCCAGAGAATCCCCGATTAGTTTTCCCAGGGGTTGCCCCTGATATACTTCTGCTGTTAAAACTGTATCCAGCGTAGAAATAATCGTACTCACCGCCAACAGCTTCCTGGCTTCGACGGGGCTAGTGTCCACACCGTGCGTGCATGAAAAAGAAACAATGCCTGTCAGGAAAATCAATTGAATTATACGCATCTCAGAATTTGATATGGTAACTGACCGAAGGGACCACCGGAAACAATGCCCGTTTATTCAGGT